>CAYFRC010000059.1:5707-9995 GCA_964345325.1 uncultured Oscillospiraceae bacterium | reverse complement strand
ACGCCGCGGGCTTTATCCGCCGGCAACTCGGCGGCAATATGGACCTGCGCTACACGCCGGAACTTTTGTTCGAGGCGGATGCCAACATGGAGTACGCCGACAAGATCAACCGCATCCTAAGGGGTGAATCCGCGCATGACGCTTAACGGCTGGCTGCTGGACAACGACTATTTCGCCGTCGTGGCGCACATCCGCCCCGACGGGGACACCATCGGCAGTGCGCTCGCGCTGACGAGCGCCTTAAAGCGCCTTGGAAAGCGCGCCGCGTGCATATGCCGCGACAAAGTGCCGGACGATCTTTCTTTTTTGCCCGGCGCAAGCGAAATTGTGGTGCCCGAAAATATGCCGTTTGCCCCAAAGGCGGTGCTGTTTGCGGATGTTTCCGCATTTGACCGCGCGGGAGTCGACTGCGATTTCTGCAAGAATCTCCCGACGGCGACGCTCGACCACCACGGCACGAACGACCGCTTTTCCGATGTGAACGCCATTTTCCCCGATGCCGCGGCGACGGGCGTTGAGGCTGCGCGCGCGATAGAGGAACTGGGGCTTACGCTTTCGCACGACGAGGCGCTCTGCCTGTATGCAGCGATCGCGACCGATACCGGCAATTTCAGCTTCACGAACACCAACGGCGAGGCGTTTCGCGCCGCCGCCCTGTGCGCGGATGCGGGCATCGACGTCGAAAGGGCGGCGAATATCCTGTTCCACCTGCGCACGGCGTCCAAAACCCGCCTCATCGGCGCGGCACTGTCCGAATTGCGCCTCATCGAGGGTGGAAAGATCGCCTATACGGTATTCACGGACGAGATGTTTGCGCGCTGCGGCGCGAAAAGCGAGGAGACCAACGGCATCATCGACTTTCTGAAGCAGATCGAGGGCGTCAAAGCCGCCTTCACTGCGGAAGTCGCAAAGGACGGCACAAGGTTCAGCCTGCGCAGCGCGTCCGATATCGATGTGGGCGAGATCGCAAAGAAATTGGGCGGCGGCGGCCATAAAAAGGCGGCGGGCGCAACCGTTGCACGCCCCTTGGACGAAGCCGTCTCCACCGTCATCGAGCTGTTAAAGGATGCACTGTGATATGGACGGCTTTCTCAACCTCTTAAAGCCCCCGGGCATGACCTCCTCGGACGCGGTGCTCTTCGTCCGCAGGCGGCTCCCCAAGGGCACGAAGACCGGACACGGCGGTACGCTCGACCCCGAGGCCTCGGGCGTGCTCCCCATATGCGTCGGAAAGGCGACGCGGCTGTTCGATTACATCGTCGATAAGGAAAAAACGTACATCGCGGAAATGCGGCTCGGCATTTCGACCGACACGCAGGACGCGGCGGGCAGCATCACCCAAAGCCGCCCCGTTTTCGCGGATGCGGATGCCGTAAAGAACACATTGCCGCTATTCACGGGCGATATACTCCAGCTTCCGCCCATGTATTCCGCCCTCAAGCGCGACGGGAAAAAGCTGTACGACATCGCGCGAAAGGGCGAAACGGTCGACCTTTCGCCCCGCCCCGTTTTCATTCGTTCGATTGAATATCTCCGGCAGACCGCGCCCGACAGGTTCCTTTTGCGCGTCGTCTGCGGCAAGGGCGTGTACATTCGGACGCTTGTACATGACATCGGGGAACATTTGGGCTGCGGCGCGCATATGTCGTTTCTGCTGCGCGAAAAATCCGGCGTCTTTTGCGTCGAAAATGCCCATACGCTTGAGGAAATCGAGCGTGGGAACATCGAAGAAATGCTCCTGCCGCTCGAAGCGCCGCTCGCGCAGTTCCCGAAGGCGTTCTTCCCCGAAAGCTGCCTTTTCGCCGCGCAAAACGGCAATCCCCTCCCCCTCGCTCTCGCCCAAAGCGTCACCGAAGGCGGGGAGCTTCCCGTCGCGGTCTATGTCGGGAGCCGCTTCGCGGGCATGGGGCAGCGTGATGGCGACGTGCTCCGCTTTAGGGCCATGCTGTTATGAATATGATGAGAAAAGTACTGCTCCTCCTGATAGCGCTCTTCTCCTGCCTGATCTCTGTGCGCGCGGAAGCTACTTTCACCGCAACAGGCGCGTGGTCGGACTGGTCTGAAACTGCGCCTTCGGATGCGGAGGGCATCGAGATCGAAACGCGCACGTTTTCCGGCATGGAGGATGTGCGCCTGTATCGCTATCGGCGCTACATCTACTTTAACAAGCGCTGCGAAATGTGGTGCTCGACCTATACGGACGAGGTCGATTCTTCGCTCGTCGAAGAGGGTTCCGGCTACTGGGAGGAAACCGACTGCGAATCGCCAAAGGGCACATTGAATGTGGACGATGCATACATCGCCTACGAGGGCGGCTGGTATCACGAGGCGGAAACCGTCGAGAGCGTATACCGTGAATACCGAAAATACCGCTGGCGCACGGTAAAGCAGGTGCCATGCGCATTTTCGCGACGCGAAGCCGTCATCAACATCGGCGAGAGGATAGACCTGCCCTGCCTCGGCGACACGTCGAACATTTCGTTCCTCTCGACGGATGAAGCCGTCGCAACCGTCTCCGAAGGCGGCCGCGTCACGGGCAAGGGCGTGGGGCATGCAGAAATCCAAATCGTCCATGGCGGCGAGATTTTGGATACCTGCGCGATCGAGGTCGCCCGGAAGGGCGCCTTCCTCTCCGGCGGCTCGTACACGGCATCGCTCTGTGCGGACGGATTCCTGTTCGGCACGGGAAAGCCCGAGCCCGCTTCGGGCGACGCGCTCACGCTCTTCGCGGGATTCGCTAAGCGCGGCAGCCGTTTTTCCGTCGAGATTGTCGAACCCGGTACATTCTTCCTCGTGAGCACTTCCGACGCATCGCTCGCCTATCGCGCGATGCAGGACGGCACGATCGCCCTTGCGACGCTCGACCGGCAGGCGGCAGACCCCGCGTTTTACTGGCGCTGCATGAAAAACGCGGATGAATCCTATCGCTTCTACCCTAAGGGGAGGCCCGATGTCGCCATCGGCTTTACGGAAAGCGCGATCGGCGAAGCGGCGCGCCTGCAGGATGCGGAGCCGAACAGCGCTCTGCAAAAATGGACGCTCTCGAAGGTCGCCGAAGGGGGCTTCGCCGAAGATGCGGTGCTTCCGATCCCGACGGATGGGTCGTGCTACGTCACGAGCGAATTCGGCGTGCAGCGCACCGAAACGCATATGCACGAGGGAACAGACATCGGCTCCTTCGGAAAGCGCGTGAATTGCATTGCGGTATCCTCGGGCAGGGTCGTCAAAATCCGCACCGCATGCAGGCACGATTACGCCAAGACCACCATGAAAGGCGGGCGCTACGTCGATCCCTGCGGCAATACCGCAGGAAACTACGTCATCATCGACCACGGAAACAGCCTGATGACCGTGTACATGCACCTTTCGCGGGTGGATGTAAGGGTCGGGCAAACGGTCAGCACGGGCGAAATCATAGGAAAAACCGGCTCGACCGGCTCCTCCGGCGGCGTACACCTGCACTTTGCCGTACTGTATCAGGGCAAATACGTGAATGCACGGAATTATTTTGACTTCCCCGGAATCGGAGTATTGATAAAATAGCGCAACCCTGTTATAATATAGGTACTTGTTATAGATTGGGTATTTCCGCACCGGCTTTTACGAGGAGGCATTCCGATGAGAAACGGTACAGATCGCGAATATATGATGCGTTCCCAGAAACGCCCGCAGGCGCACGCGGTCGCGGCGCGAAAGCGCAACCGCAAGAAAAACCCCGTATATGCGACGCTCACGGTGCTGCTGCTCATTTTTGCGTGGCCCGTGGGAATGATTCTCCTGTGGGTCAGAAAGCTGCGCTGGTCCGTCGCGACGAAAGTCGTGGTCATGCTGTTTTCCCTGGTCATGATCTTCTTTATGACGACGGTCTTCCTTACGATGCATTTCACCAACCCCACGCTGCAGGACGCGCAGAGCCGCGCGCGCACGGCGGTCAGCAGCGCCGCCTCCGCGATCCGCCTTTCCGTCGATATACCGGAAAACGCCATGGATACGGCGGTGCGCGGCGGGAAGAACGCCGTTTTGGAATTGTCCGACATGGCGCAGCTCCTCGCGCAAAAGGCGACGGACGGAACGGGCGAAAACGCGAAGAAAATTTTCCTCGCCTCCGCCGACCTTTCCGCCACGGCAGTGCGCGGCGCGCACCGGGGCGTACACGAGGTGCTGTATGACCTAAAGGTTCTCCCCACGCCCGTGCCTACGCCGGTACCCACGCCGACACCCACGCCGACGCCCGCGCCGACACCCACGCCTGCGCCGCTGGATATCGTATACAAAGAGGTCGGCGAAA
>CAYFRC010000059.1:0-5697 GCA_964345325.1 uncultured Oscillospiraceae bacterium | reverse complement strand
GTCGCATCGCATCGCGGTGATGGAGGCGGGGCACATCATCGAGACCGGCCCCACCGGGGCCGGGCTGGCCGCGCCGCAGACGGCGCCGCCGGCGCGGCCGCTTGCCGCGGCGCCGCGGCTGGGGCCCCCGCCCGCGCGCGCGCCTGCGGCCGCGCCGCCACCCCCGCCTGCGCCGCTGGATATCGTATACAAAGAGGTCGGCGAAACCATCTACCACAGGGATCGCTCCTGCTTCGGCATCGGCGACGGCGAACTCGTCTCTTTGACGAGCGCACAGGCGGAAACGGAGGGGCTCATGCCGTGCGAAAAGTGCGCGCTCACCTCCTCCACACAGGAATACACACCCGCCACGGAGAAGCCTTCCGAAACGGAGGCCTCCTTCACCGAGGCGGAACCCCTTCCGGAGAAGACGGCTGCGCCGACGTTAGCGCCGACCAAGGTTCCGACCGTGGAGATTCGAAAGACACCCACCGAAAAACCGCGCGAGGCGCCCCCCATCGCACCCAAGACGGCTACGCTTCCGGCGATTTCGCCGACGCCTACGCCCTACGTCTCCCCCACGCCGGAGCCTACGCCCGAGCCCACGCCCGTACCCACGCCCGTGCCGCTGCCGAGCGTCAAGCCCGCAAGCGAAGCGATCGTGTACTATACCACAAACGGCAGGTTCTATCACGCGGGCTCCTCCTGCAAGAACATGCCCAAGGCGAACCCGCACACCTTGGCAGAAGCCGCCGCAGACAGGCGCAAGCTCAAAACCTGCTCCGTGTGCAAGCCCCCGCTCCTGTCGCTGCTCGATGCGGAAGAGACGGTCATTTGGGGCACGGAGGACAAGATTTACCACACCACGGACGAATGTCCCGGCGCGGTAAAAATCGGCAAGGCGAAGCCGATGCTCCTTTCCGAAGCGCGCGAACTGGGCTATATCGGCTGCCCCGAATGCGATGCCTACCTCTTCGATGAGGCATATGCCGTCGGCGCAGGAGTGACCGGGAAATAACGGAATACGGAGGAACGACCATGGCAAATTTGATGCACAGCTATTATTACGGCAAGGCCGGCAAGGCGGATTACACGCCCGACCAGCTCCCCGCAAACCGCGTACAGCTCTTTTTCGAAATGCTCCGCATTCGCTTTTCGGGGCTCGTGGGGCTGAATCTCCTGTACGTCCTCTTTTCGCTCCCAGCGATCGTGTGGACGAGCATCAACGCGATGATGCTCAGCTCGAGCTACAACAGCGAAACGGGGCAACTGGTCTTCAATTTCGTGCAGGACGGCTACCTCATGATCTATCTGCTCCTCATGGTGCCGTGTCTGGGCATCGCGGGCATCGGCGCAACGGGGCTCATGTACGTGCTGCGCAACTGGGCGCGCGACCAGCATTCCTTCGTGATGAGCGATTTTAAGGACGCCATCAAGGGCAACTGGAAGCAGGGGCTCGTCATAGGTCTTCTCAACGGGCTTTCGCTCTTGCTCGCGTTCGTGTCCTACGTGTATTACGGGCAGATGGCATCGCAGTCTTCCGTGCTGTTCTATATTCCGCAGGTGTTCGTGGTGCTCCTCATCGCGATATGGTGGATGAGCAACATGATTATCTACACCATGATGGTGACGTACAACTTCAACCTGCGCCAGCTCATCCGCAACAGCATGATCATGGTCGTCGCGCGGCTGCCGTTCTCGGTTCTGTTTCTGATCGGTTCCCTCGCGATACCCGTTCTTTGCCTCGTCGCACCCTACGGCATCCTGATCGGAGCGCTCCTTTACCTCGTGATCGGTTTCTCGCTTACGGGCTTTGTCTACGCATCCTACGCCAACAGCTGCTTCGACAAATACCTCAACCCCCGTATCGAGGACGCGCCGGTCGGCATGGGCATGCGCGATCCCGATGCCATCCGCGAGGAAGAGGAAGAAATCGCCTCCATGGAAGACCCGAATCCCATCGAGCGGTAGAATATGTACGACGTTCTATCGTCCTTTTACGACAAACTCGCGGACGATTTCGATTACGACCTTTGGGCGGCGCGGTATTTGACGCTCACCGAGGGGGCTGAGAGCGCTCTCGAATGCGGCTGCGGCACGGGCTCCGTGTCCGTGCGGCTCGCAAAGCGCATTCCCCGCCTCATCGCCTCCGACATCTCGGAGGGCATGCTGCGCATCGCGTCCGAAAAGGCGCGAAAACATGGCGTCTCGCCGCGCTTCGTGCTTCAGGACATGCGGCAGATCGCCCTCCCCCGCCCCGCGGATGCGATCGTCGCCCCGTGCGACTGCGTGAACTATCTCTTGACAGACGGAGATGTAAGGCGCTTTTTCCAAAGCGCCTTTCAAAACATTCGGGCAGGCGGCACGCTTGCCTTTGATTTCTCGACGGGGCAAAAGCTGCTGGACATGTGCGAAAAGGAACTCTTTTTCGAGGATCGCGACGACATCACCTTCCTTTGGCGCAATGCTTTGCAGGGAGATGCGCGCGTTTTGATGGAGCTGACGTTTTTCGTCAGGCAGCCCGGCGGCGCGTATCTGCGCTTCGACGAGCGACAGGTGCAGCGCATCCACGAATTGGAGCGCCTCATTTCGCTGCTCGAGGAAGCGGGCTTTTCGGACATCGCCGCATACGACGCGCTTTCCGAAAATCCCCCGCATACAGACAGCCAACGAATTCTGCTTCGCGCAAAAAAACATCGGAGAACATGAAATGAACGAAAGCAAACTCTTGTATATCTCGCTTTTGAACGGCATGGCGCGGGCGCACCTGTGCGACAGCACGCGCCTCGTCGAAACGGCGCGGGAGACGCACTCCCTCTCCCGCATCGCGACCGCCGCGCTCGGCAGGCACCTGACAGCAACCGCCATCATCGCCTGCAACCTCAAGGGCAAGGACGACACCGTCACCTGCCGAATCAACGGCGGCGGCCCCCTGGGGACGCTGCTTGCCGTCGGCAAGAGCGACGGCACGGTCAAGGGCTACGTCGAAAACCCGCTTGTGGACCTCCCGCGCGAAACGGAAAAGCTCCCCGTCGGCGCGGCGGTCGGCAAAAACGGCAGGCTCGCCGTCGTGCGGGACCTGGGCATGCGCGACCCGTATGTCGGCCACGTCCACCTTGTTTCGGGGGAGATCGCGGAGGACTTCGCGATGTACTTCACCGCCTCGGAGCAGACGCCGTCCCTCGTCTCCTTGGGCGTTCTGACGGACGACAAGGTGATCGCCGCCGGCGGGCTGATCGTGCAGATGATGCCCGGCGCGACGGAAGCCGCGATTCAATCCGTCGAGGCCTCCGCGCCGATGTTCATGAGCCTGTCTGCGACTGTCCGCGACTACGGGCTGCACGGCGCCGCCGAACAGCTCCTGTCGCATCTGCAGCCGCAGGTTCTCGAGGAGCGCAATATCGCCTATCGCTGCGACTGTTCGCGGGATCGCGTTGAGCGCGCGCTCATCTCCCTTGGCAGGGCGGAACTGACCGAAATGATCGAAGCGCAGCACAAGGCGGAGGTCAACTGCCACTTCTGCAACCGCGTATGGCGCTTTTCGGAGGACGATCTGCGGGCGCTGCTCGCATCCGCAACGAAAGAATAGAGGGAAATACCATGCTCTTGATCGATTTTGACGCGAAATTCATGGAATATACCGCGAAATGGCTCCAGAAAAACCGCAGCCGCTTCAAAAACGAAGACGAGATGGAAGCGCATATGCCCGAAATGTACATGGAGTGGCTCAATGCGCCCGCCGACTGGCTGGACGGCGTCGCACCCGGGCTGTACTTTGCATCCTACACGGACGCGAAGCAGCTTATCGATTGGATGCGCGAATACGAGGATGCGGGCATCTCCGTGCCGGATCAGCTTTTGGAGCGCATCGTGGAACTGGAGGATAATGCAATCGAGCCGCTTTTGTCCCTCGCAAAGGACGAATCTGCGTCCGAGCACGTGCGCGTGATGGCTGTCAATATGCTGCTGCAGCTCGGCACGAAGGCGCCCATTTCGTTCTGCCTCGATGTCATCGACCGCCGCGCGGAAGAGGACACGCTCGCGGATGCCTGCGCGGAGCTCTTGGAGGCACTCTCGCTGCAGGCGGTTCGCCCGATCTTAGAGCGCATCGACGGCGCGAGCGAACTCGCGAAGGAGACCTACATCGACCTGCTGTGCAATTTCCCGGGCGATGAGCGCGTCTACACCCACGCGCTGCACGGCTTTCTGAACGTGCCGGGCAAGCGCGCGCTGTACGCCTCGTATCTGGCGAAGCTCGGAGACAGGCGCGCCGAACCGCACCTGAGAAAGGCGCTCTCCTCCCTCGACATCAACTATCTGGACTATCTCGAGATCAAAGGCGCCATCGAGGCTCTGGGCGGCGAGGAAATCCCCGCAGACTTCCGCGTTTTCGACGGCGACCCCTATTTTGAATCGATGAAAAGGCTGTGATACCCGTGATATGTCAGAAATGTAAAAACAACAACCCTGCAGGCGCGCTCTTTTGCAACCGCTGCGGAGAAAAACTGACCCCTCCCCTGCGCGTGACGACGCCCGGCGGCGACGAAGCGCCTCGGCGCTTTCGCGGTTTCGGCGCGGAAAAGAGCATTTTGGATTCCGACGGTCGCAAGCGTTCGGGCATCCAGCGCCCGCCCGCATACGCGCCCAAGGCAAAAAAATACAAGCGCAAGGACACCTTCATCCCCGAAAAGCGCGAACGCGATCTTTTTTTTGACCCGCTTCCGCCGGATGCCGCGGACGATTTCGACGAAGAGTACGAGATGGATTTTGTCGGCGTCATCAAGCGCAAAATCTTTTCGTTTGTCGCTTCCGCGCTCCTGATCGGCATATTCTGCTTCATCTTCTGGATTTTGGTGTTCCCCTCGGGCGGCGTGTTCTGCGCAAAGTGGGGGCTGCCCGCGTCCGCCGCCTCCTTCGAGCGGCTCGGCGACGAATACCTCGCATCCAATCAGGTGAAAAACGCCGCAAACGCCTATTACACGGCGCTGCAGAAGGACCCGGAGGGGGCGAGCTACTCCCTCGTGCTCCACGTCGCGCAGACGCAGCAGACCATCGGCGACACCGAGCGCGCCGAAAAGGCATACATCATGTGCATCTCGCTCGACCCGACGCAAAAGGAGCCCTACGAGGCGCTCGCCGCCATCTACCGCAGCCGCGGCGATGCCGATACTGCCGAAAAGCTCATTGCGCAAATGGAAGAGATGGCGGGGCAATGATCTCCCCGCAATCGACAGGTTTTTCATACGCGCAAGACCAAAGAACGGGCGACGAGACAAAATCTCGTCGCCCGTTTTGTCGCGCGCGGTATTTGGAACTGTCGGCATAGGTATACGCTATGCCGATTTCTCATAAGCGGATTACTTTTTCACAAAGTGCAGCACGAGGCTTTCAAAATCGTGCTTCGAGGGCAGAACGTCCAGCCCGATGTACATCAGTTCCGCGCCGGAATAGGTTTTTCCGTCCGTCGCCTCATACAGGGCATTCTCGTCCAATTCGCGCATATACACCTTAAACGGCGCGGAATTGGGCTTTACCAGCCGCTGATAGACGAACAGCAGCGCCTCGCTTTCGCGCGCGAACTGCCACGCCGCCGCATTTCCGTCAAAGGGGCTGATGAGGCGCGTATACGCGCCCTTTTGCACGAGGTCGCGCACCTTCTTGCCGCGCTCCACCTGCCACGCGATTTCCTCCAAGTCCTCTTGAGAGAGCTTGGACAGG
>CAYFRC010000058.1:0-10000 GCA_964345325.1 uncultured Oscillospiraceae bacterium | reverse complement strand
GGCTCGGCTAAGGGCTTCATCTTCACGAACCACTGACGGGAGATCAGGGGCTCCACCGTGTCGTGGCAGCGGTAGCAGGTGCCGACGTTGTGCTTGAGCGGCTCGATCTTGATCAATAGCCCCAGTTCTTTCAGTTTTTCGACGAGTTTCTCGCGGCATTCCATGCGCCCCATGCCCGCAAATTCGCCCGCCGCCTCGTTCATGCGCCCGTCGTCCGCGATCACACGCAGAATGGGCAGGTCGTGCCGCTGCGCGACCTCAAAGTCGTTCGGGTCGTGCGCGGGGGTCATTTTGACCGCGCCGGTACCGAATTCGAGATCCACATCTTCGCCCGCGACCACGGGAATTTCGCGGTTCATGATGCGGAGAATCACGCTCTTGCCGACGAGATGGGAAAACCGCTCGTCGTTGGGGTTCACGGCGACACCCGTGTCGCCCAGCATGGTCTCGGGGCGCGTCGTCGCGACGACGATGCCTTCTCCGCCGTCCGCTGCGGGGTAGCGCACATACCACAGGCTCGTGTCCTGCTCCTCGTACTCGACCTCCGCGTCCGACAGCGCCGTCTGGCAGGTGGGGCACCAGTTGATGGTGCGGTCGCCGCGGTAGATGAGCTTTTTGTCGTACAGCCGCACGAACACCTCGATGACGGCCTTGTTCAGCCCCGCGTCCATGGTGAAGCGCTCGCGCGTCCAGTCGCAGCTCGCACCCAAGCGCCTTTGCTGGCGCACGATGCGTCCGCCGTATTCGTCGCGCCACTTCCACACGCGCTCCAAAAACTTTTCTCTGCCCAAGTCTTCCTTGGAGATGCCCTCTTTGTGCAGCGCCTCCACGACCTTGACCTCGGTCGCGATGGAGGCGTGGTCCGTGCCCGGAAGCCACAGCGTTGGGTCGCCCTTCATGCGGTGATAGCGCGTCAATACGTCCTGCGGCATGGTGTCCATCGCGTGCCCCATGTGCAGCTGCCCCGTGATGTTGGGCGGCGGCATCATGATGACGAAGGGCTTTTTGCCTTCCACGCGCTTGGGCGTGAAATATCCCTTTTCCTCCCACTCGGCGTACAGGCGGCCCTCCACTTCCTGCGGAGAGAACGTCTTTTCCATCGTAAAATTCTTCTGTTCCACGGTATATCGCATCCTCCTGTAAAATGTTTGTACGGTTGTGCGGCACTTCTATCCGATCCCGCGCGTGGCGATGAGTGTGCCCAGCGCGGCGATAAAAAGCCCTATGAGCCGAATCGCATTCGGCGCTTTTTTTGACCTGCCCGCAAAAAGACAGGCGGCGGTTCCCGCGAGCAAAAGAATGACGCCCGGAAGGGATGCCCGCGACAAATCGATGCCGCCGGAAAACCACTCCTTCACAAAACAGCCCCCCCTTTCGCAAAAAAAGCGATCCTCCTACTTGAATAGGACGGATCGCAAAGCGCCGTGGTACCACCTAATTTTGGCCTCTGTGCGCGGTAACGGGCGCGACCGTCTTCGGCTACTGACCGTTCGCCGAAGCGCCTCCAAAGCGACCTTCCCCGATGACCTTCCGCGCAGCCTTTCAGCCGGTGGGCAGCGCTCTCTGTGAGGGTGTCGTCTCGGGTACTCCTCTTTGTCTCAGGCGTTTTGGGCATTATAGCACACGGTTTTGAAATCCGTCAACAGGTGCTGCGTTGAGTTTTTGCTTTTGTGCTTTGTTGAACAAAACGGGCGCGCGCTTCGTCTAAGTCAAAAATATGTGTCCATATATCGGAAGGGGATGCGCAACTTGACAGAGTTTCTGCAAAATTTAGCCGACGACCTTGCGACGTGGCTCGTCTATATCGCCATCGTCGCGCTGTTTCTCCTGAGCGTCGTGCGCTGCGTCGCGCCGGTTTGGGAGAGCAAGCGCATTTTGCGCCGCGCGACGCGGCTCGTGCGCAAGGGCGAAAAGAAGGATTCTGCCGACTGGCAGGCGGAGACCTTTTTGGGGCGCGGCGCGCTGTATCCGCACTGGCAGGAATACCTCAACAACCTGTTTTTTGCGGACGGCGCATACCATAACCCCAGCAATATCGAGGACTACCTCAACGAGGACACCGTGATCTACGGGCCCGGCCGTTCCGCGTTTTCGGATGCCGCGCCGGGGTTGATGGTGTCGCTCGGCTTCCTTGGGACGCTCATCGGCATATCCAGAGGCCTCATGGGGTTTTCCATGGACAACATCACCGAGGTGACGCAGGCGATTCAGCGGCTCATCCCCAACATGCAGTATGCGTTTAACACCTCCATCGTCGGCGTCGTCGGCTCGATCCTCTTTACGATCATCAACAAGAACGCGCAGGGCGGCGCGCGGCACGCGCTGCTCGCATTCGTATCCACCATGAACAAATACGCGGGCATCGCCTCCGTCGACCCCATGACGCAGATCGCCATATACCAGCAGGAGCAGACGACGATTCTGCATACTCTGTCCCGCGAACTCAAGAGTGAATTTTCGGACAGCGTCGCGCGCGCGGTGTATTCGTCGCTTCTGCCGCTGGAAAAGAACATCGACAACTTCATGTCCGTCGCGACGAAGGAGCAGATTCGCGGCGTGAACGCGATCGTCGAAAAGTTCCTGGATGCCATGGACGACGCGCTGAGCGGGCAGTTTGCATCGCTCGCCACTGCGATGACTACCGCCGCCCGCTCGCAAAAGGACTTACAGCAGTCGCTCTCTTCTTCGATAGACGGCATTCGCGCAATGACTGCAGAGTTTCAGGAGGCCCACAGGGCGAGCGGCGAACTGCTCTCCCAATACGGCAAGTACCTCGATTCCGCGGCGGAGACCGCCCACAGCACGAACGCCGCGGCGGAGCACATGGCGATCGTCTCCCGCCAGCAGATGCAGTATCTGCAGGCCGCAAGCGGTTTGCAGGCGCAGCTTTCCGAAGCCGCGCAGGCGCTCTCCCGCGCCTACGACGGGCTTTTGGACGCGGTGGGTGCGATGGACGCGGCGGGCGAAAAGATGGCGGACAATTCCGAGAAGCTGCTCACGGGCGTCATGGGAGACCTCGACAAATCCTACAACGAGTTCTTTGCCCGCGTGGACGATGCCACAAGGCGGCTTTCGGATGCGGTCACGAATGTGCAGAAGGGCATCGATTCCCTCCCCAAGGTGCTGGATGACGCCGCGAGCCTGTACGCGGCGCAGGCGGAATACCTCGCCGAAGCACTGCGCGACACGGCGCAGCGGCTCGAGGGCTAAGGAGGAATCGCCATGCGGTACTACGGAAAACGTCGCGCCTCCCGCACGGGCAGTGACGGCACGTTTTGGCTGAGCTATTCCGACATGATGAGCTCGCTCGTGCTCGTGTTCATGCTGGTCATGTTCTACAGCATCTACCAGTATTACGACATGATGAACCTGAAAGAGGCGGAGATCGCGATGCAGCAGGCGGAGCTGGACGCATCGAAGCTGGAACTGGACGAAAACAAGCTGGAATTGGATGCATCCAAGCAGGAGCTGGACGCGTCGAGGGCGGAACTCGAATCCAGCCGCGAGGAGCTCTCCGTGCAGCAGGCAAAGGTGCTGCTCGCGCAGAGCCAGCTCGAATCCTACGAGGCACTGTTGCAGTCGCAGAAGGAGGAACTGGAAGAGGCGCAGTCGCTGCTTTCCGAGCAGCAGGCGGAATATGCCGCCGCACTCGTGGCATTCAGCACGCAGCAGGACGAATTGGAAGCGGCGCTTTCGCAGCTGGATACGAAGGAAAACGAACTGGAAGACCAACGGGCGCTGTATTTCGTGCAGCAGGCGCAGTTGGACACGCAGCAAAGGCAGCTGGATGAACTGGTCGGCGTGCGCGCGAAGATCATCGAGGCGCTCGCCGAGGAGCTCGGCAAGGCGGACATCCGCGCGAGCGTGGACAGGCACTCCGGCGCGATCACGCTCGAAGCGAGCGTATTGTTCGACACGGGGAAAAACGAATTGACCGAAGCGGGCATGCGCGCGCTGGATAAGTTTTTGCCGGTATACCTGTCGGTACTGTTGTCCGAGGAGAATGCGCCGAGCCTGAGCGAAGTTATCATCGAGGGGCACACGGATTCGGACGGCACGTACATGAACAACCTGGAGCTTTCGCAAAGGCGCGCGTATGCGGTATTGTCCTACATATTGGGCGATGAATACACGTCCATCTCCTCGGACATGAAAATGCAGCTTCGCGGCATCGTGACGGCGAACGGGCGCAGCGAATCGCAGCTCATCTACGCGGCGGACGGCACAGAGAACAAGGACGCCTCCCGCAGGGTCGAGTTCAAGTTCCGCCTGCAGGACGAGCAGATGATCGAATCCATGCGCGCGATCCTGGAAAATTTCGATTGAGCGAACGCGCTTAACGTTTCGGACGTATAATACCCGTATATCGACCGAGTGAAACGGAGAAGACGCATGAAGTATATCAGACGGTTTTTGTGGTTCGTGGCGAAGCGGCTGCTCTTGGTGAGCATTCTGTTTTCGATATTGATATTGACGTTTTATATCTCCATGAACGCCGCGAACATCTATATCCTCTTGGACGACGGCATGGCGGCGCGCGCCAAATCGATCCTCACGCGCGAAGACGCGCAGGAGCTCACGAACTTCTTCACGGACGATTTTTTGGCGCACGACGACGCGCTCAATCTGGGGCTGTCGGCGGAATCGCCGTATGTCAACTACACCATCACCGATTACGACAGCGGCGTCTCCCTCGAATGGGTTTGGACGTGGCCGTGGGAGGACACCGCGCAGGCGACGATCGTATACCGCCTGTCGGGCATCAAGGGCTCCGTCGTGAGCGGCAAGTCCGCGCTCGTCAAGAGCGGGGCGCTTTCCGAAACTCCGCCCGCATGGCAGACGTGGCGATACGATATGACGCTCTTGCGTACGAACGGACAGTGGAAGATCGCCGGAATGCGGCAGACGCAGTACATCCTGGATGCGACGCCCGCCCCCGTTGCTACGCTCTCCCCCGTCCGGGAAGGGTGAGGCGCAACTCCGTGCCGTTTCCCGAAGCCGTCCGGGGCGCCGCGGGTCTCGCGCCCATGGCAGGCGTAACGAGCCTGCCTTTTCGCATGCTCGCTCGGGAAATGGGCTGCGCGTGGGCGGTCACGGAGATGGTGAGCGCGAAGGGCTATTGCTTTTCGGGGAAAAAGCTCCGCGCGATGCGGGAAATTTTGGAGCACGAAGGGGAAAGCGGCATTTTAGGGCTGCAACTCTTCGGGCGCGAGCCGGAATACCTCGCGCGGGCTGCCGCGGAACTGACGGAGGACGGATACGACTTTATAGACATCAACATGGGCTGCCCCGCGCCCAAAATCGTCTCCAACGGCGAGGGGAGCGCGCTCATGCGCGAGCCTGTGCTCGTCGGAAACATCGTTGAGGCGGTTGTAGAGGCGACGCGCCTTCCCGTCACGGTGAAAATGCGCGCGGGCTGGGATGAGGAGACTGTCAACGCGCCCGAAATCGCGCGCATCTGCGAGGCAAGCGGTGCGCGCGCCGTGTGCGTACACCCGCGCACGAAGACGATGCAGTATTCGGGGCATGCCGATTGGGACATCATCGCAAAAACGGTCGCCGCCGTCCGCATTCCCGTGATCGGAAACGGCGACATCCGATCCGGCGAAGACGCGCTTTCCATGCTGCGAGAAACGGGCTGTCACGCAGTATCGGTCGGGCGCGGCGCGATGGGGAACCCGTGGATCTTTGCGGAGATCAGCGCCGCCATGGAAGGGAAGCCGTATACGCCGCCGAGTGCGGCAGAGCGGATCGAAACCGCGATGCGCCACGTCGAGCTGCACACGGCGCTTCGCGGCGAGGGCGCGCTGCCGGAGATGCGCTCCCACATCGCGTGGTATCTGAAGGGCGCAAAGAACGCATCGCGGGTGCGCGCCGAAATCAACGCGCTTTCCTCCAAGGAGCGCGTCCTGTCCCGCCTGCGGGAATGCATGGCGCAGTGCGGGGAAGAAGAATCACCGAAACGGTAGAGAGAGGAACACGATGGACGACTGTATGCTGGTGCCCCTTTTCAGCGGCTCCAAGGGAAATGCGACGCTTCTGTCGCTTCGGGGCACGCGCCTTCTGATCGATGCGGGCGTTTCGTGCAGGAGCCTCGTCGCGCGGCTCGCCGAGGCGAACGTCGCGCCGGAGACGCTCTCCGCCGTGCTCGTGACGCACGAGCATACCGACCACATCAAGGGCGTGGGCACCCTCTCCAGAAGATACGGCCTACCCGTCTTCGCGACGGAGGGCACGTGGAACGCGATGCGCGACTATTTGGGCGATATCGCGCCCGAAAACGTGCGCGTGATCCGCGCCGGCGAGGATTTTTACATCGACCGCGTGGGGGTGTTCCCGTTTGAGATTCCGCACGACGCGGCGGAGCCGGTCGGTTACTCGCTCGCGTCCGGCGGCGCGAAGCTCTGCGTCGCGACGGATTTGGGCTGCGTCAGGGACTCGTGGGTGCGCCAGATCGAGGGCGCGGACGCGGTGTTGTTGGAGGCGAACCACGACGTGGAGATGCTCAAATGCGGGCGCTATCCGTTTGCGCTCAAGCGGCGCATTTTGGGGCGGCACGGCCATCTGTCCAACGTCGACGCGGGTTCCGTCGCGGCACGGCTCGCGGAAAACGGCGTGCGCCGCATCATCCTGGGACATTTGAGCGAGGAAAACAACTTTCCGGAGCTCGCCTTCCGCACCGTGCAGGACGCGCTGGACGATGCGGGCGCTGCGGAGGCGCAGCTCTCCGTCGCACTGTGGCACAGGGGGGAAACAAATCATGCGTGAAAGGCGCGCGGCGCTGTGGTATCTCATCGCCTGCATCGGGAACATCGCGATTTCCCTTTCCGCGTATTCCGCCCGTGTGCCGAACTACATCGCGCAGCTGCTGTTTGAAGTGTTGTTTCTCGCCGCGCCGTGTTTTCTTGCGCTGTATAGGCGGGATATGTCATCGGAGGAACTGCTCCTTCGGCCGATGTCTTTCTCCATGGCGATAACGGGCGTTTTTTCCGCGCTGCTTTGCGTGTATCTGGCAAACGACGTATCCGTCCTTTGGACGCTGTTTCTCGAAAAGCTCGGCATGCGCATTGCCTCCGCATATACCCTTGCCGCAAGCGACAAGTGGTCGCTCGCGGGCGAGGTACTTCTGGTCGGCGCGGTTCCGGGCATCTGCGAGGAGCTGCTGTTCCGAAGCTATTTCATGAACGCGCGGGGCGGCAGGCGAAAGGTATTCCTTTCTGCACTCTTTTTCGCGCTATTGCACGGCGTGCTGGGCGGGTTCCCCGTACACCTGTTCTTGGGGCTGGTTCTCGCCAAATTTGCCTATGAGAGCGGCAGCGTATATACCGCCATGGTCTTCCACACGGTGTATAACAGCGCGCTTACCATCCTAAGCTTCCTGCAGGCGCAGCTGCCGGACGCGCAGAAGTATGCGGAGATGACAGTCACGGAATATGTCGCATCCTTCGGCGGCATCGGCGCGTTCCTCCCGCAGATGGCGTTTTTATCGCTGATCCTGTACGCGATGCTTTCCTTTGCGTTCGCGCGCTGGCGCGCAAAGGGCGCGCGCGACGGATTGGACGCGCTCCCCGCGCGCGGAAAGCGCGATGCGTGGGCTGTGGGCATCATTGCCGCCGCGGTGCTTTTGATGCTCTATGTCTATGCGACGGATGCGCAGCATATGCTCCGATTGGGGGTGTCGTGATGCGCTGCACGATCCTCTGCGTCGGCAAGCTCAAGGAAAAGTGGCAGGTCGCCGCCTGCGCGGAATATCTGAAGCGCCTGAGCCGCTACGGCTCGTTTGAGGTCGTCGAGGTGCCGGATTATCCGGAACCGGAAAAATCCTCCCCCGCGCTCGAGATGCAGCTCGTCGAAAGGGAGGGGAAGGGCATCCTCGCGAAAATCAAGCCCACGGATTACGTGGTCGCGCTGTGCATCGATGGTGCTGCGCCCGATTCGGTC
Source organism: uncultured Oscillospiraceae bacterium (assembly GCA_964345325.1). Taxonomy (GTDB): domain Bacteria; phylum Bacillota; class Clostridia; order Christensenellales; family Aristaeellaceae; genus CAYFRC01. Next base: position 2,059 of record CAYFRC010000058.1, on the reverse strand, counting down.
GCTCTTTCAAAACTGACCGATGCGTGGTCAATGGCCGGGGCTCGTGTCGTGTTCACAATCGGCGGCTCGTTGGGGCTTTCGGACGATGTCGTTCGGCGCGCGGACTACAGGCTGTCGTTTTCAAACATGACGTTTCCGCATCCGCTCATGCGGGTGATTTTGTTAGAGCAGCTCTACCGCGCCCGAAAGATCGCTTCGGGGGAAAGGTATCACAAATGAATGTATATATGATCCTCTGCGCGCACGAAATCCTGTCCTTGGGGACGGCGGGCGGCGCGCGAAGGGCGTTCGGGCTGACGGTGGACGAGGACGCGCGCGGCGGCATCGCCTGTATCGCGTGGACGGGGTTCCTGTTCGCATCCGCTGTGCTGCTTATACTGTATACACATCTCGCACTTCCCGCGGTGCTGTTTCAACTGCTACGGCTGCTTTTGTCCCTCAAAGGGTGCGTGCGTATAAAAAGGCCGAGGAAGGGGCAAATGCGGCTCGTCCTCGCCGAGGCTCCCGTCCGCGCAGTGTGCGCGGCGGCTGCGGCGGGCGGACTGTATATGGGGGATATGCTCTCCGTCCTCGCGCTGCTCTATTCGATGCTCGCGCTCCGATTCGACGGGGAGCGCGCGAAGACGCGCTTTCTCGCGGGCGCGTTTCTGGGTGTCTCTGCGCTGTCTCTCCTGCATGCGCGCTATGCCGCGTTCGCGCTTTCCGTGTGTGCCGCGGTTGCGCTGTGGGACAGGGTTTCGCCGCTGCTGGTGTTGGCGGGCGCGTCGGGGCTTTTTCCCGCGCCGATGCGGTATTCCCACATTCCCCTGTGCGCCATGGGCCTGTTTTTCCTGCGGGAGCGCCTGTATTCGGTGTATCTGCCCGTGCGCGCCTATTTTCTCAAGCGCAGGCTGCGCAGAAAATCGGGCGGCAAATAAGAGATAACAGAAGTTTGGTTGCGCGCGCGGCGCGCAAAGGCTATACTGTACCCATTCCAACCATCTTGGAGGAAAACACATGTTTGAATTTATCAAAAAGCTGTTCGGCAATGCAAACGAACAGAACATCCGGGAAATCCAACCCATCGTGGACAAAATCGAATCCTACGAGGACCGCTTCCGCGCCATGCGGGACGAAGAGCTTTGCGAAATGACGGAAGTCTTTCGCGACAGGCTGCAAAAGGGCGAGACGCTCGACGACCTCTTGCCCGAGGCATACGCGGTCGTGCGCGAGGCGGCGCAGAGGACAATCGGGCAGAAGCCGTTTCGCGTACAGTTAATCGGCGCGGTCGTATTGCATCAGGGGCGCATCGCGGAGATGCGCACCGGCGAGGGCAAAACGCTCACGGCGGCGCTCCCCGCGTACCTCAACGCGCTTTCGGGGCAGGGCGTACACATCGTCACCGTGAACGACTACCTCGCGCGCTTCCACAGTGAGTGGATGGGCAAGATCTATCGCTTTTTGGGGATGAAGGTCGGGCTCATCGTACACGATATGGAACCTACACAGAGGCAGGAGGCGTATCGCGCCGACATCACCTACGCCACCAACAACGAACTGGGCTTTGACTACCTCAGGGACAACATGGTGACCTATAAGGAGCGCATGGTGCAGCGCGCGCTCCATTTCGCCATCATCGACGAGGTGGACAGCATCCTGATCGACGAGGCGCGCACGCCGCTCATCATTTCGGGGCAGGGCGACAAGTCCACCGAAATGTATACCCGCGCGAACCATTTCGCGCAGCGCCTCAAGGAAGAGGCGGACTACGTGCGCGACGAAAAGCAGAAGACCATCAACCTCACAGAGGAGGGCGCGCGCAGGGCGGAGCAGTTTTTCGGCATCGAAAACCTGTCCGATATCGAAAATACCGAGATTCACCACCACATCCTGCAGGCGCTGAAGGCGAACGTCGTCATGAAGCGCGACGTGGACTACGTCGTGCAGAACGGGCAGGTCATCATCGTCGACGAATTCACGGGGCGGCTCATGGTCGGGCGGCGCTATTCCGAGGGGCTCCATCAGGCGATCGAGGCGAAGGAAAACGTGAAGGTCGAACGCGAGAGCACGACGCTTGCGA
>CAYFRC010000057.1:1679-10096 GCA_964345325.1 uncultured Oscillospiraceae bacterium | reverse complement strand
AGGACCCGATGTACTCCATCAACTCCATCCATGTGCGCTTCGCCAATGGCGGCATCGGCTACCTGATCTCCCAGCGCGGCGACGCGATGTTCGGCTACGGCGGCTGGTGGAGCTACGAGCACTGCGGCACCAAGTCCACCTTCGCGATCGAAAACTGTGTGGAAAAGCTGCACGTGTGGGATCCCGCAAACAACGACCCGACCCGCCCGACCATGTCGCAGGCGACGCCCGAACCCGAAACCTACAACACCGGCATCACCGGCTTTGACGCGACGTTCCCCGTGCGCATCAACGCCTATCTGGAAGACGTCGCCAACAAGGTGCCGCGCGAATACCTGCGCGCCTCCGGCCGCGACGCGCTCGCGACCCTCGAGTACACCTTCGCCGCCATCAAGTCCTTCGAAAACGGCGGCGCCCTGGTCGTGCCCGAGATGCTCCCGGCGCTGCACGGCGACATCACCAAGGTATGGTAACGGGCAAGAACCTATTGCTCATCAATGCCGACCAGCTTCGGCACGACTGCGTGGGCTATCGCGGCATCCGCCCCGTATGTACGCCGAATTTGGACAGGTTGGCTTCGGAAAGCGCCGTATATACCCATGCATTCACGCCGCTCCCCGTGTGCGCGCCCGCGCGGCAGGCTCTGCTCTGCGGGCGGCACCCGGATTCCTTTGCGGCACAGTGGAATTACGACGTGATTTTAACGCCCACAGTGCAGCCCGCATGGTGTTGGCCCCGCGACCTTCGCGGCGCGGGCTATGCCACTGCGTATCTCGGGCGCTTCCACGTATCGCCCAACCTGCAGCCCAATGATTTCGGGTACGACAGACACGTGAGTTGGGCGGGGCACAAAAAGCTGCTTTCCGAAAAGTACCCGAATGCGGAGTATTCCGGCGGCTGGCTCGGCTGCGAAAGCCCCGTAGCCCTCGCCGATTCCGGCACGCACTGGATGGCGGACCGCGCCTGTGAGACGATGGAACAGCTCGCCGCAACGGGCAAGCCGTGGCACATGTGGGTGGATTATAAGGAACCGCACCTTCCGTGCAGGCCCTCCGCGCCGTTTTCCGAAATGTACGACGCAAAGGACATCCCCCCGTGGGACGGCTTCGGCGACACCTTTGCCGGAAAGCCCTACATCCATCGGCAGCAGACCGTCTCGTGGGGCACGGACGGCATGACCTGGGACGATTTTGCGCCCATGGTCGCGCGCTATTACGGCGTGATCTCTCAGCTCGACGATGCGATCGGAAAGATCTTGCGCAAGCTGGAGGAGCTCGGGCTGAAGGACGATACCATTGTCGCCTTCACGTCCGACCACGGCGATATGTGCGGCAGCCACAACATGCTCGACAAGCACTATGTGCTGTACGACGATATCGTCCGCGTGCCGCTCCTTGTGCGGGTGCCCGGAAACGCGCCTTGTGCGGTGCACAGCTTCGTCAGCAACTGCCTCGACCTGCCTGCAAGCATTCGCAGCTGGCTGAACCTGCCCGATGCCGAAATCGCGCACGGAATGCCCCTTCCGCGCAACGCCGAAGAGGATGCGCGCGGCAGGAAAGACATTGTCTCCACATCCAACGGACAGCAGTTCGGGCTCTTTTCGACGCGCATGCTCCGCGACGCGCGCTACAAATACGTCTGGAACCTCACCGATACGGACGAATTGTACGACCTTGCGGAGGACCCCGGCGAAAAGCGCAACCTGTACCGCGAACCCGGCCAACAAGCGCGCATCGCTTCCATGCGAAAGCGCCTGTACGCCCTGCTCAAGGCGCACGGCGACCCGTTCGTGAAAAACGAATGGATCCCGAGGCAGCTCCTGGAGGGCAAGAAAATCTAAATTGACGGAGGTATTGCACTATGAGAAAACTATTTGCATTCGCGCTTGCGCTCATTCTGGTGCTGTCTCTCCTCGTTCCCGCCATGGCGGAGAGCGAAGCCGTCACGCTGCGCTTCCAGCGCATCGGCAACGATGAGGCCGAGGCGACGTTCTGGAAGAGCGTCATCGCGGACTTCATGGCGGAAAATCCGGACATCGTTATCGAATATGACGATGCCGCCATCGGCGAAGCGATGGACACCAAGCTCAACAACCTCTTTGCGGCGAACGCCGGCCCCGACATCATCGGCCACGGCATCCTCTCCGTCGCGCAGCGCGTGGAGCTCGGCCACTATCAGCCGATCGATGCGTACTTCGATACCTGGGAGGGCAAGGACGACATCATGGACAGCGTGCTTGCCAACGGAACCTATAAGGGGCACGTTTACGGCCTCGGCTACAGCGTAACCCCGTATGTGTTCGCCTACAGAACCGACCTCCTCGAAGAGGCGGGCGTATCCGTGCCCACCACGTGGGAGGAACTTGCGGACGCGGCGCGGAAACTCACCGTGAAGGACGAAAACGGCGCCATCTCACAATCCGGCTTCTGCTTCCCGATGAAGGGCGGCAACATGGTCGAATTCGACGTGTTCGTGTTCGGAAACGGCGGCAAGTTCATGGACGACGACTCCAACCCCACGATCGACACGGAAGCCGCACTCGGCGCGTTCGAGTTCTTGAACGGCCTGCTGCCCGATGTCAACATCCCCTACGATTCCAGCGAAACCAACCCCTTCGTGAAGGGGCTCGCGGCGATGACGCTCATCAACAACGTCGCGCTCAAGTCCATGCTCGCAGACCCCGCCTATGAGGGCAAGGTCGGCATCGCGCTGCCTCCCAACAACGGCGTTGCGGGCAACTTCAGCGGCTGCAACATGCTCTTTATCGGGCGCGACTGTGCGCATCCCGAGGAGGCGTTCCGCTTCATCGCGTATGCGCTGTCAAATGACGTCGTCTTGCGGCGCGCGCAGGAGCTGAACATCCCCGTCGTGCGCGATTCTCTCGTCGCCGCCTATATGGAGATGGACCCCTATAACGCTGCGCGCGCGGAGTGCGTCGCAAACGGCACGGGTATGCCCCGCGCGACGTGGTCCACGCAGTTCCAGACGATCCGCAACAACATGGTGCAGAGCGTCCTGTTCGGCGGCGAAGACGCGGCCACCGCACTCGCCAAGGCACAGGAAGACCTGGAGTTCGAGATCGCGGGCTGATTCCGCCTTTCGGGAATGGGCAGAAATGCCCATTCCCTTTTTCCGCGCTTCGCGAGAAGTCCTTTCCGCCCAGATGGCGCGGTGGGCGAATAGTTGGAAGGGAGGTGCCCCCTATGGCGACCGTTCGGCGCGCATACAATAAGCAGGACACGCGGTCGGCATGGCTCATGCTCGCGCCGTTTTTGCTGTTTTTTTTGCTGTTTGTGCTCTATCCCGTCTTCCGCACGATCTATCTGAGTTTTACGAACAACGACATGTTCACCAAGAGCGACTGGGTGGGGCTGAAAAACTATGTCCGCCTCTTTACGAAGGACACCGCGTTTTTGAAGGCGCTCAAAAACACATCCGTATACGCGCTGTTTTCGATTGCAGGCCTTACGACGCTGGGGTTTCTAACCGCCGCCGCCATGAACAGTCCCATGCGCGGCACCAAGTGGATACGGATGCTGCTCATCTACCCCTACGCCACCTCCATGACGGCGGTAGCGATGGTGTGGCTGATGCTGTACGACCCGCTCACGGGCTATCTCAACAAATTTTTGCAGATGATGGGCCTTGTGCCGAAAAACTGGCTGTATGACGAGAGCCTCGCGCTCCCGTGCCTCATATTCGTCAATATTTGGAAGAACATCGGCTATTGTATGCTGATCTACCTCGCGGGCATGCAGTCGATCCCGGACGAGCTGTACGAAGCGGCGACCGTGGACGGCGCGAACGAGCGCGTGAAGCTTCTGCATATCACGCTCCCCGCGCTGCGGCCCGTCGTCTTCTTTGTGCTGGTGACGACGACCGTCGAGGCGTTTAAGACGTTTGAACAGGTGCAAATCATGACGCGCGGAGACCCCGTGTACGCGACGACGACGATCGTACACCAAATCTACCAGCGCGGCTTTAACGAATATAAAATGGGCTATGCCTCCGCGATGGCGGTCGTGCTGCTGGTGATCTTGCTGACGCTCACCATGATCAACTATCGCCTGAACAGCGCGAACGACTGATGCGGGAAGGAAATGCGATGAAAAAAAGCAGAAGCGATGTTCGATTTTCCGCCATGCGGCGGCTCTTTATCGCGGTACTGTGCCTCCTGATGGGGTTTCCGTTTTTGATGACGGTCTCCGTATCGCTGCAGACGATGCCGGAGGTCTATTCCGCGTCCCCCGTGCTGATTCCGCGCGTCCCCCAATGGGGCAATTACGCAAAAGCCATGACGACGGGCAACTGGCCGCAGTACCTATACAACAGCGCGATGATTACCGTCGTCACCGTGGTCATAAGCCTTTTCATCAACTCGATGTCGGGCTTCGTGTTCGCGCGGGTTCCGTTCCGCTTTCGCGGGGCGCTGTTCGTTTTGATCCTTCTGGGCATGATGATTCCGCCGCAGATTACGCTGCTCCCCGTGTTCATGATGCTGCGCGCAGTGCCCTTCGCGGGCGGAAACGACCTCTTCGGAAGCGGCGGCACGGGGCTTCTCAATACCTATCCGGGCTTTATCATCCCGTATATCGCGGGCTCGTTCGGCGTATTTTTATGCAGGCAGTTCTATATGGGTTTCCCGCAGGCGTTGGACGACGCGGCGCGCATCGACGGCTGCGGAAGGTTCGGGCAGTTCGTGCGCATTTACCTTCCGCTCAGCGGCCCGGTTCTCGCGTCGCTCGGCGTCCTGAAATTCACGGGCACGTGGAACGAATACACGTGGCCCCTCGTGATGACGACCACGGACTCCATGAAGACCGTGCAGATCGCGCTGACGATGTTTCGCGACGAGGCGGAGATTCAGTGGAATCTTTTGATGGCGGCGACGCTCGTAGCCTCCGCCCCGATCTACATCGTGTTCTTCTTCGCGCAGAAGCATTTCATCTCGGGGCTCCTCGCCGGAAGCGTCAAGGGTTAAAATGCGCAAAATGGCACAATAAAACGGGGCTGTCGCGAAAAATCACGCGACAGCCCCGAAATATTTTGTCAACCGCGCTTCTTGATGAGGTTGATCTCGCAGGCGGGCAGCGTCTTGCTGCTGCCGGTGGTGGTGGTGTAGGTCTTCGTTCCGTTGGTCACGGCAAAAACTTCCACGTTGTCGCCCTTGTAGATGAGTTCCTCGCCCTCCGAGAAGTGGTACGTGGCATATACCACATTGTCCTTCTCGCCGGATGTGGCGATGCGGAAGATCGCCGTGCCGTCGGACTCGAGCGCCTGCAGCACGGTTCCGATGAAGGTCACCTTGCGGGCATTGTATGCCTCGGGCGAAGCCATGTGCGTGGCGTAGTCGTATTGCTCATAGTCGGCGGCATTAAATTCCGCCGCAGCCTGGCTCGCGGTCGCCTTCGGCGCGTCGGATGCAAACAGCGCGATCTGCGTCCTTCCGTCTGCGATGCCGTCCGCATTCAGCCCCGCCATCTTCTGGAAGCGCTGCACGGCGGCTTCGGTGTTTCCGCCGTAATTGCCGTCTGAATTACCCTCCAGATAGCCCAGCGCGATCAGGCGATCCTGAAGTTTCGTAACTTCCTCGCTCTTGGAGCCCTTGGAGAGCGTGGTATACGCCGTCTGCGCCAAAAGTGCCTCGTAGGTGTCGCGCAATTCGTCGTAATCGGCCTGCAGGGCGGAAAGTTTCGCTTCCAACTGCGCGATATATTCGTCTTTTTCGGCGAGCTGCGCCGAAGTATCTATGGCAGCGGTATCCTGCGCCGTCGTCTCCGTTCCTGCCCCCTCGGCGAAGACGGCGGGCACAAGCAGCAGCAGAACACAAAGCAGTATGGCGATTTTTCTCATGGGTATCAATCCTCCGTTATCCGTATTTCCTTTTAGACGCGCGAGGTGCGCATTTCGTTTCCGCTTTTTCTAAAAAATCTCCGGCGATTTCCGCCGGAGGCAAGGCTTTTACTGGGCGACCTGCGCCATGCTGTCCTGTGCGAACTTCTTCGCCTTCTGGAGATCCGCTTCGGAAGGCCCTTTCGCGAACAGCCCCTTGACCGGCGCGGTGAGGGCGGTGGGGAGCACGTTAATGCCCCTTCTGGTGAGCGCCTCGCGCATGGCGGCAATCGCCGCGTCGCAGTTCTTCGCGCAGCAGAAAAGCGCGCAGTTCTTCACGCGGTCCTTGTTGAGCGTGTCGATGAAACCAAGCGTCACGTTATCCGCCTTGTTCTCGCAGCCCAAAAACATCAGGTGCACACCCTCGGGCATGTAGGCGGGCAGCAGCGGTTCCTTGACGCACTTGGCCTCGCGGGCGAGAACCTCCGCGATCATCTCGGCGGAACCCTTGGGAGAAACGTAATGTACTTTACACTTCATATGAAACAGTCTTCCTTCCTTTGTGTTTATTCTATATAAATATAATACATCATTTGCGTGTTAAAACGCAAGCATATACACACAATTTCACATCAAAATCACACAAAAGGGAGCTATCGAAGCGGATTAACATTAGTCCGCTTGAAAACAGCGCCTTTCGGCGTATAATAGAACGTATCGCAGCGGGGCGTGAGATCGGAGGGGGCGCGATATGTTTTTCCTCATGGCGTTTTCGGTCGTCGTCGCGTATTTCGCCAAGGGGTTGAGCGGCTTCGCGAACACGCTCATCTTCTCGACCATCATGAGCTTTGCCGTGCCCAACAGCGACATTTCCCCCATCGAGCTGATCCTCGGCAGCCCGTCCAACTGGGCGATCATCTGGAAGGAACGCAAGAGCATCCACGTGAAACTCTGGCTGCCCGTGGCGCTGATGATGATGGTCGGCGCGATTCCGGGAATGCTGCTGCTTAAAAACGGCAGCCCGCAGACAATCAAGGCGATCTTCGGCGCAACGGTCGTACTGCTCGGCGTGGAAATGCTTTTGCGCGAGCTTTCGACAAAAAAGCAAAAGCCCAATCGGTTCGCGCAGGCAGCCATCGGGCTGCTCGCGGGCGCAATGTGCGGGCTTTTCGGGATCGGCGCGCTGCTCGCCGCCTATTTCAGCCGCACGACGGAGGACGCCGCATCCTTTCGTGGCAATCTGTGCATGGTCTTTCTTACGGAAAATATCTATCGCACCATTGCCTATGCGTACCTTGGCATTCTGACGGTCGATGTGATTTGGACGGTTCTCAAACTCGCGCCGTTTATGCTCCTGGGGCTCTTCCTCGGCATGAAATGCGCGGGGCGCATACGGGAGGCGACCGTTCGCCGCATCATCATCGCGCTGCTCATATTTTCGGGGCTTTCGCTTCTGCTTTTGAATTTGTAATGCACGGGAGGGATTCCTATGGGTTTGTCCGATATGTTCGGGTCAATGGTGTTTAACGACAGAGTCATGAAAATGCGCCTGCCGCACGAGACGTATAAGGCCTTCAAAAAAACCATCGCACAGGGGCACTCGCTCGATATCGGCATCGCGGACGTGGTCGCCAACGCGATGAAGGATTGGGCGATCGAAAAGGGTGCGACGCATTTTACCCATTGGTTCCAGCCCATGACGGGGGTGACCGCCGAAAAGCACGAGGCATTCATCCAGCCGCAGGGCGATTCCGTGATCATGGAATTTTCGGGGAAGGAGCTCATCAAGGGCGAAAACGACGCGTCGAGCTTCCCCTCCGGCGGGCTGCGGGCGACGTTTGAGGCGCGCGGCTATACGACGTGGGACCCCACGAGCTATGCCTTTATCAAGGACGGCACGCTGTGCATCCCCACGGCGTTCTGCTCCTATACCGGAAGCGTTCTGGACAAAAAAACGCCACTCCTGCGCTCTATCGAATGCGTCAACGTGCAGGCAAAGCGCATACTGAAGCTCTTCGGCAGGACAGATGTCTCGCGCGTGTCGACCACCGTAGGCCCCGAGCAGGAGTACTTCCTGATCGACAAGGCGGTGTGCGACAAGCGCCCCGACATCCTCTACACGGGGCGCACCCTGTTCGGCGCAAGGCCACCGAAGGGGCAGGAATTGGACGACCACTTTTTCGGCGCATTGAAGCCGCGCGTGAGCGCGTTCATGCGCGAATTGGACGAGGAGCTTTGGAAGCTCGGCGTTTCGGCGAAGACGGAGCACAACGAATCCGCGCCCGCCCAGCACGAACTCGCGCCGATCTTCTCCTCCGCGAACATCGCCACGGACCACAACCAGCTCACGATGGAGCTCATGCGCCGCATCGCGGGCAAGCACGGCATGGTTTGCCTTTTGCACGAAAAGCCGTTCGCGGGCGTCAACGGTTCCGGCAAGCACAACAACTGGTCGCTGTCCACGGATACGGGCGCAAACCTGCTCGAGCCCGGCGCATCGCCCAAGGACAACGCGCAGTTCCTGCTTTTCCTGTGCGCCGTGTTGCGCGCGGTGGACCTGCATCAGGGGTTCCTGCGCATTTCGA
>CAYFRC010000057.1:0-1669 GCA_964345325.1 uncultured Oscillospiraceae bacterium | reverse complement strand
ACCGCCTCGGCGCGAGCGAAGCGCCGCCAGCGATCCTCTCCGTCTCGCTGGGCGAGGAACTGACGGACATCTTGGACGCAATCGACGGCGGCGTGTCCTACGACAAGGTGTACAAGAAGGAAATGAACATCGGTGTGGATGTTCTGCCCACCATCCCCAAGGACACCGCGGACCGCAACCGCACGTCTCCCTTCGCCTTTACCGGAAACAAGTTCGAGTTCCGCAGCCTCGGCGCGCCGATCTCCGTCGCGGGGCCGAACATCGCACTCAACACCATCGTCGCGGAATCGCTGTGCGATTTTGCGGACATTTTGGAGCAGGCGGACGATTTCACGGGCGCGCTCAACGCACTCATCCGCGACACGATCCGCAAGCACCGCCGCATCATCTTCAACGGCAACAACTACGCGCCCGAATGGCGCGAGGAGGCGCACAGGCGCGGCCTCATCGAGTGGAGCACGACTGCGGAGGCGCTCAGCCACTTCATGGACGAAGACAATGTGCGGCTTTTCACGCGGTTCGGCATCTTCAGCGAGGAGGAAATGCGCTCCCGTTCGGAAATCCTGCTCGAGAACTACGCGAAGGTGCTGCACATCGAGGCGCTCACGATGGTGGAGATGGTCGAGCGCGATATCCTCCCCGCCGTTTTGCGCTACAGCGGCGAGCTCGCGCACGGCGTGTTCCAAAAGGAGCGGGTCGGCATCGATGCCTCTTTGGAGAGGGACATCTGCGCCTCCCTTTCGGAGCTTTCGCTCTCCATGCGAAAGCGCTGCGACGAATTGAAGGATGCCGTCGCGGGCGCGGACGAGGCACCGGCTGGCGTACCGCGGGCGTTTTACTACCGCGACAGAGTGACGCACTGCATGGATGCGCTGCGCCGCGCCGTCGACGCGTGTGAGCCGTTGGTCGAAAAGAGCAAATGGCCCTATCCGAGCTACGGCGAATTGCTATTCAGCGTTACGTGGTAAAAGGAAAAAACCAAAGAGCCTGTCGAATTTTTCGGCAGGCTCTTCGGTTTTCTTCTCCTCTATTGCGCGTCCTTTTCTCGGTGCAGGATGCGCGTAATCCGCTTGCTCACCTGCATGGCGAGAAACAGCTTGCACAAGTCCGGCACGATATACGGCACCACGCACAAAAGGAGCACGGAGCCCACGCCATATGCCGTGCCGCGCGCGCGATACACCGCCGCGAACCACGCCGTGCCGAACGCATAGCACGCGATCAGCCCCAGAACGAGCGCAAAAATCGACCTGCGCATGGGCAGTGCGCCTTTGGCGTTTCTTTCAAACAGCCAATAGATCGCCGCCGTCGCCGCAAAGCCCCAGATGTACCCGCCCGTGGGGCCCATGAGGTGCGCAATGCCGCCACGAAAGCCCGAAAACACGGGCAGCCCGATAGCGCCCAGCAGGATATACAACAAAATCGAGAGCAACCCGTCCTTGCCGCCGAGCACGAGCAGCGTGCAGAATACGGCAAACGTCTGCAAGGTAAAGGGCACCGCGAACGGAATCGAAATCCACGAGCAAACCACCGTCAGCGTGACGGTGACGGCTATATAAGTGAGCCTGCGAATGTTCAAGGTGTACGCCTTCCTTTCCCGCGAGAGCCTGTCCTGCCCGGCGTGGAATTTGGAGAAGGGATAAAAAGGTGACAGTACCGAAGGAATCTG
>CAYFRC010000056.1:3915-10160 GCA_964345325.1 uncultured Oscillospiraceae bacterium | reverse complement strand
TCCGAAGGCGACCAGCGTCTGCTGTACGCCCTTTGCGGCATCGCCCTTGGAACCCTTGGCGATCGTTTCGCCCGCAAGCAGCGCATTGTACGTCGTGCGGTAGATGTCGTCTCCAAGCGCTTCGAGCACGGCTTCCGTCATATCGACGGGCTCCTTCGCGGGCTCCTCTGCGGGTTCTTCAGCAGGCTCCTCGGTCGGCTCCTCTGCAGGTTCTTCTACAGGTTCCTCAGCGGGTTCTTCTGCAGGCTCTTCAGCGGGCTCTTCTGTCGTTTCTTCGATGGGCTCTTCTGTCGGTTCCTCAACAGTCTCCTCCGCAGATTCTACCGCCGCTTTCTCTACAGGTTCTTCGGCGAGCGCTTCTGCGGTTTCCGATGCCGCGCCCTCTGCAGGTTCTTCCTCAGCCGCCTCTACAGCCTCCGGCTCCGCGCCGTCTGCAGACCAAAGCGGTATGGCGACTGACGCATCCTCGTAGGGATAGATTACGACGGCTTCCGGCAGTTCCGCCTTGCCGTACTTGAAGGTGTACACCCCATCGCCGCCGGCACTGACGCTCTCGGCCTCCGCTTCCTCGCCGCCGATCACGACCGATGCCCATGCGATGACGATGAACTGGTTGTTGCGGAAGGGCAGCGAATTGCCGAAGCCGCCAACCTTCACCTGCAGCTGTCCTTCGACGATCTCCGCACCCTCATACGTGAGGGAATAGGTCTTCCCCTCAAAGGTGATATCCGCCTTGCCGTTCTCCGCCAAAGCCGTGACGGAGGCAAAAAGGACGAACACCAAAAGGATTGCGATCCATTTTTTCATGTTGTATTCTCCCCTTCCAAAGTTGTTATTCGCTCGGTGAAAACTTCTCACAAGGCCGATTGCATGAAGCGCACGACAAGGCGTACCCAAACCGAGAGTACTTCATCGTGCTATCATAAAATACATTATACACCACGCAACTTAACTTATCAATCGGTTTATTTTCACAATTGCGCGCAATTTTCTTCTAATCCTCTTCAAATTCGCGAAAAATTCACAGCCATTGTGCTATAATACAATAGAATATACGAACCGAAAAGAGGAGAACGTTTTATGGGCAAGAACGACGAGCCGAAGAAGATTTACAGCTCCCCCGGTATTTTCGGCGGGATGAACCACTACGACGAAAACGGAAACCTCATCGGCTACAGCGCACCCGGAATCTTTGGCGGTTCCGAGCACTTCCGCGCCGACGGCAGCAGCGCCGGATTCAGCGCGGACGGGGTCTTCGGCGGTACGGAGCATTTCGATGCCTCCGGCAAAAGCGTCGGGTTCAGCGTGGACGGCGTTTTGGGCGGACAGGTGCATTGCGATGGTCATGGGCTCCGCGCCGGCTTCAGCGCGCCCGGAATTTTCGGCGGGGAAACGTCCCTTTGGGACAGCGATGCACCCTCGCTTTTTGAGGATAAAGACGGGTTAGACCTCTGACAACATACAAAAAGCCCCCGCACGGGGCTTTTTTGTATGCGATGGTGCAACTTATAGCTTTCGCGCTTTCATTTCCGCCCTGATAATCTCCTCGATATCTGCGGGGAATATGCCTTCGCCAATCTGTTTGTACGCGGCCTGCACCAATGCATCGGGCATTCCGGCGCGCCCTTCGGGGGAGCGTATCATTTCCCAAATACCTTCCAGCATATCTTCGTCGAAATCCTCGCCGTCCATGTCCCTCCGATACATCTCGTCTTCCTCTTCGAGCCAGCGTTCGATGAACGCATTGCGCGCCTGACGCAGGATCGGGATTCCCGTCTGCCGCGCGATTTCGCTCAAAAATGCCTGCGTGCGGTCGTTAATGCAGTGAAGCGCCTTTGGTCTCCCGTAGCGCAGGATCGCATTTGCGAGCGCACTGCGGAAATCCTGCGGGTAGCGCTCCGAATCCGGCGAGATATCGACGGAGAGAATTTCCTGCGCATGCTCGTCGACGATGATTTGCAGAAACGAGAAAAACGGCGCGACGTCCTCTGTTTCATCCTCATGATAAAGCGGTTCGGGCTCTATGCAGATGTGCAGCGCCCAATCGTGCCGATTTTGTTTCGCTCTTCTGATTTTTGCGAGCAGTATGTCGTCATACGCCCCGCCTGCGGGATAGCGAACCGCAAAGCGCGGCGGGAGCATGATATCGCTCCAAACGTATCCTTTCTCCGTCTTTTCAAGGAGCGGGACTTTCCTGTCAAAAGGCACTCCGTCCGTAAAGCCAAGCTGCTCGGGCGCATGCGTTTTGAGCTTTTCGGCGACCTCGAGCGCGGCTTCCAGCGCATCTCTGATGCGCACCGCATCCTCTTCCCGCGTAATTTTCCACATGAGATGCCTCGGCTCGAATTTTTCAAAGACGGGGAAGGCTTTCGCACCCCGCGCGACGATCCCGCAGCGCTTATTGTAGTCGCGAACTTCCTCCAGCATTTCCGGCAGCATATCCTCCTTGCCGCCAAAGGACAATGAGACGCAGTTCTGCGACGTGCTGCGCTCCAGGTTCTCCCGATCGTTCGCCACGGGGGCATGCTCTGATATCCGTTGGAACGAATACATCCCCTCATCGCCCGTATATACGGCGATTGCCTTATGCTCGCCGAGCCTTCCCATAATGCAGCAGTAGCCGATCTCGCCGTCTGCATGGCGCACCGCGAACAGCTCCATGTCCCACAGTTTTTCCCAAAGCTTCGTCTTCTTGAAGCGATACGCAAGGTCGTACATCGAATCGGGAATCCTCATACAATCACGCCTCCGCAAATCTTGCAGTTGTTACAGAATAAGCATCGCGTCACCAAAGGAGAAAAAGCGGTATTCCATGTCGACCGCCGCTTTGTACGCCTCCAAAACGCGCTCCCGCCCCGCGAGCGCGGAGACGAGCATCAGAAGCGTCGATTCCGGAAGGTGGAAATTCGTGATCAGCGCGTCCACGAGTTGAAAGCGGTAGCCGGGATAGATGAAAATCTGCGTCCAGCCGCTCTTCGCCACGAGGACGCCGCCTTCGGACGCGGATTCCAGCGTCCTTACGCTCGTCGTGCCGACGGCGAATATGCGCCCGCCCCTCGCACGCGCCTCGTTCACGCGGCGCGCTGCGTCTTCCGTAACGCAGTAGTATTCGCTGTGCATTTGGTGCTCCTCGATGCGCTCCGCCTTGACGGGGCGGAACGTGCCGAGCCCAACGTGGAGCAGTACCGGCACCACGTCCACGCCCATATCGCGAATTGTTTGCAGAAGTTCGGGCGTAAAATGCAGCCCCGCCGTCGGCGCGGCTGCGGAACCTTCTTCTTTTGCGTATACCGTCTGGTAGCGGTTCTTGTCAAGCAGCTTTTCGTGGATGTAGGGCGGAAGCGGCATCTCGCCCAGTTCGTCGAGCACCGCCTCGAACGTGCCCTCGCACGAAAACTCCACGGTGCGCCCGCCCACATCCGTCTCCTCCAAAATGCGCGCCGTGAGTCTGCCGTCGCCAAAGGAAACGAGAGCATTCGGGCGCAGCTTTTTTCCGGGACGCACGAGCGTCTCCCACTTTTTGGGCGCGAGCTGCCTGAGCAAGAGCACCTCGCACGCGCCGCCGCCCGCGCGCGTGCCCATGAGGCGCGCGGGGAGCACCTTCGTTTCGTTGATGACGAGGCAGTCGCCCTTTTTTAAGATATCCTGCTATGTCGGTAAAGCGCCTGTGTTCAAAGGGCGCGTTTTCGTCTTTCGGCAGCACGAACAGCCTGCTGTGGTCGCGCGGCTCAATGGGCGTTTGCGCGATGCGCTCCTCGGGGAGGTCGTAGAAAAAATCGCTCGTGTTCATGCGTCCTCCCAATCGATGCGCATCTGCTGCACTTCGGGTTCGATTTCGGGCTCCGCACGCCCCAAATGCCGATACGCGGCGGGCATGCATATGCGCCCGCGCGGCGTGCGCAAAAGAAAGCCCAACTGCAGAAGGTACGGCTCGTACACGTCTTCAATCGTCGTCGCATCCTCGCCCGTACACGCCGCGAGCGTGTCCAGCCCCACGGGGCCGCCGCCGAATTTGTCGATCATAACGGCAAGCATGGCGCGGTCGGTGTGGTCGAGTCCCAAGGAATCGACCTCGAGCATCTTCAGCGCCTCCTGCGCGACGGAGATCGAAATCGCGCCGCCGCCCCTCACCTCGGCATAGTCGCGCACGCGCTTGATGAGCCGGTTCGCGATGCGCGGCGTGCCACGGGAGCGCCGCGCGATCTCCAGCGCGCCCTCCGCGCTGCATTCGACGCCGAGAATCTTCGCCGTGCGCTGAATGATGACAGAAAGCTCCTCCGGCGTATACAGTTCGAGCCGGAAGCTGATGCCGAAGCGGTCGCGCAGGGGGGATGTGAGCATGCCCTTTCGCGTCGTCGCCCCGATCAGCGTGAATTTCGGAAGATCCAACCGAATGCTGCGCGCAGAAGGTCCCTTGCCGATCATGAGGTCGAGCGCGAAATCCTCCATCGCGGGATAGAGCACCTCCTCGACCGTGTGGCTGAGGCGGTGGATCTCATCGATAAACAGCACATCGCCTTGATTCAGGTTCGTCAAAATCGATGCGAGGTCGCCCGCCTTTTCGATCGCGGGGCCGCTCGTTACGCGGATGTTGTGCCCCATTTCGGCAGCGATGATGCCCGCAAGCGTCGTCTTGCCCAATCCGGGAGGGCCGTACAGCAGCAGGTGATCCAGCGGCTCCCGCCGCGCGATCGCCGCCTGCATATATACGGAGAGGCTCTCCTTGATTTTCTCCTGCCCAAAGTATTCGGTAAGCGCGCGCGGGCGCAGCGTTCTTTCCTGATCGTCCTCCTCGCTGCGAAAGCCGGACGTTATCAGCCTGTTGTCTTCCATCAACCGCCCATTCCTTTCAGCGCAAGCATGACCAGATCATTGACGTTCGCCGCGGAGTCCCCCACGCGGCTCACCGCCTTTGCCGCCTCGCTCTGCGCGTAGCCGAGCGTCATCAGCGCCTCGATCGCATCTGCCTGCATGTTGTTTTCGGGTCTTCCCACGGCGACAGCCGATGCGCCCTGCGCAACCAACTCTTCGTTGTCTATCTTTTCCTTCAGTTCCAAAACAAGCCGCTGCGCCGTCTTCTTGCCGACGTTCGGCGCGCGGGAAATCATCGCGACGTCGCCCGTAACGAGCGCGAGCGACAATTCGCGCACCGTGAGCGCGGACAAAATGCCCATTGCCGTCCTCGGGCCGATGCCCGAAACGCCGCGCAGCTTTTCGTACATGCGCTTTTCTTCCTTGGAATAAAAGCCGAAAAGCTCCATCGCGTCCTCGCGGACGGACAACACCGTGTAGCACTTCATCTTTTGCCCGATCGCCGGGGCGCCCGCGAGCGTGTTGCTCGAAACCATCAAAAGGTAGCCCACGCCGCCGCAATCGAGCACGAGAGAATCCGCGCCCTTTTCCGATACAATGCCTTCTATATGCGCGTACATACTGCCTCCGCTATTGGATTTTGTAGAGATGCCTTGCCCTTAGGCAATGCGCGTGCGCGATGGCGACGGCGAGCGCGTCCGCCGCGTCGTCCGGCTGCGGAACCTCGTCCATGCGAAGCAGCATCTTCACCATCATCTGCACCTGCCGCTTTTCCGCCTTGCCCTCGCCCGTGACCGCCTGCTTCACCTGCATGGGCGTGTATTCGTAGATGTTGTCGGTCTTCTGCGCGACCGCGACCAGCGCCGCGCCGCGCGCCGCGCCGACCGCGATGCCGGTTGTGATGTTCTTGCTGAAAAACAGCTCCTCAAACGCCACATCGTCGGGCGAATAGATATCCATCAACTGCTCCACGCCCAAAAAGATGGAGCGAAGCCGCTGCGGCATCGGCTGATGCGCCTGCGTCTTGATCGCGCCGTACTGCAAGAGCGTGTGCCTGTCGTTTTCCGTGCGAATCACGCCGTAGCCCATGGTTGCGAGCCCGGGATCGATCCCCAGTATGACCAAAGCCCTTCCCTCTTATTCCTTCATAGTATATCGTATATTATACCGCCTTTCGGCGTTCCTGTCAAAAAAAAGCTATTGCGCGTCCAAGATGTCGGGACCCATGGAATAGACGAGCGTTTGCCCGGGCCGTACGATGCAAAAATCCTCATCCCACTCCCCGTCCACGAACCGCTTCAAAAGCCCCTCGTCCCCCGCGATGCATTCGTATTTGAGGGCATCTTTTTCCGCCGTTTCCCTTGTGAATTGCTCGAAGTGTTCCGTGTCGAAGCCCTGCCACTTGATGAACGCCGCAAGCTCGTACCGCTGCG
>CAYFRC010000056.1:0-3905 GCA_964345325.1 uncultured Oscillospiraceae bacterium | reverse complement strand
CTTTTTTCGGTCTCGATCAGAAACTGCGCGTTGTCCTCGCCGTATTTCAATACGTAGTCCGCGTATTTTGCCTGTTCGTCGTACTGCTTGCCAGGCACGCGGAACTGCTCGATCCAGCCGGGGGAATACCAATAGATGCCGCCGCCGTGCGCCTCAAAGAGCTCCGTATATTTCTTGCGGGAGCCCAGGAGCATCGCGATGCAGTCGTGCGCGCGCGGCACGATCAGCGGAAGGCTTCGCGCCTTGAGCCCCGCGATCGACATCGAGCACAGCCCATATCCCAGAAGCACCGCGTCCACCTTTTTGAGCGGCGTTTCTTCCTCAATGCGGTCGATCTCCCGCTGCAATACGGGGCGCAACCCGCCCGGTCTTTCGTGCAGCGCCGCCTCAACCCAGCGAATTTCCACCGTGTGCGGGCTTTCGGCGCACAGCCTGTACAGTTCCCGAGAAAGCACCTTGCAGCCGATCAGGACAAAATTCATCGCGTTTTTCACCGCCATTTTTGTGTATCATACCATATTCCGCGCAACGTGCGCAACCGCAAGATATTTCGTTTCTATGACTTTTTATCGCGTTTTTGTGCGAAAACTTCCCCGATTTTCGTTAATAGTTTGTTATTTGTCGTCCAAAAGTCGTTTTTATGCTTGCAATCCCCCGAGAAACGGTGTATGATGCTACCAAACTATTTCATTGGTTTTTCGGAACTCGCGATTTTTTCGCACGAAAGGGAGATTGTTTTTTATGAAGCTCCATACGCGTATAGCGCTTTGGATGCTCCTGTCGCTGTTAATCGCCGCCGGAGCGAATGCGCTCGCGCCGGGCGAGACGGGCGAGGGCGTCCAAAAGCTGCAGACCGAGCTGCAATCCCTTGAATATTATACAGAGGCAGTCACTTCCACCTACGACGAGAAGACGAAAGTCTCCGTCGCGATGTTTCAGGTTGCCAACGGCATTTCCTCGAAGACGGGCATTGCCGACGGGCAGACGCTGAGCAAAATCGATTCCGACAGCGCCCTCTCCTACCCCGCGTACAAAAAGCGCATCGCAAAGGAAGCGAGCGCGTGCGTGTACGGCAAGAGCAACAGCTATATCAAGACGATGCAGAGCCGGCTCAAAGCGTATGGCTACTACTCGGGTTCTGTCAACGGCAAGTTTGGCACCTCCACGAGGGCAGCTGTCGAGCTGTTCCAGATGGCGAACGACCTGACCGTGAACGCCCGCATGGACGACGATACGCGCACCCTTTTGAAGAGCCGTGCCGCCATATCCTACAAGCAGTATGCCACGGCAAACAACCTCCTCCCGCTCTCCTCCAAGAGCGGGAACACCGAGCAAATCCAACTCTATCAGAGCCCGCTCGCAGCGCTCGGATACCTTCCCACGGCGACCGGCACATACGACGCGTTGACCGTGCGGGCGACCAGGTATTTTCAGGCGGCAAACGGGCTGACCGTCACCGGCAAGGCGGACATTCGCACGCGGCAGAAGCTCAACACCTCGATGAATTCCTGCGTGACATTCGCCGAGTATTACGAAAGCCAGAAGTTTACGCCCACCAAGGTCGGCTCCCAGTCCATCGCCGTGCTCGCACTGCAGACGCGCCTAAAGGAATTGGGCTACACAAACGCCGTCAACGGGAAATTCTCCTCTGCCACAAAGTCGAAAGTGGTGCTGTTTCAGAATTTCAACAACATCCGCATGACCGGAATTGCCGATGCCGCGACGCTTCGCCTGCTCCACAGCAACGACGCACTTTCCTATTCCACCGTGTGCGGCAGCGACACGCTCCGCAAGGGCATGGCTTCTGCCGCCGTAAAGCAGATGCAGCAGCGGCTCAGGCAGACTGGGCTTTACAAGGGCCCTTGCACTCGCAAGTACGGGGATAAGACCGTCGCCGCCGTCAAGGCGTTCCAGAAGCGCATAGGCTATACGCCCACCGGCATCGCCTACTCTACGACGCTTGCAATGCTGTTGGAAGCCGAACCGAACATCGTCGATACCGACGCGCAGAACGCAAAGATCGAAAAAGTGATTGCAATTGCGTACTCCAAGCTCGGATCCAAATACGGCCATGACGACGGTCCCACTGTATTTGACTGCTGCGGTTTTACGCGCTACTGCTATCTGAAGGGCGCAAACGTCAAGCTTACTTGGACGGTGAAAGGCCAGGCGAAGTACAGCAAGGGCACCATCATCAGGAATTTGAAAGACTGCAAGCGCGGCGACATCTTGACGTTCTCAAACGCGGATTTCAGCAAGACGTTTTCACACTCTGCACTCTACCTCGGAAACGGCGTCATCATCCACGCCTCCTCCTCCAAGAAAAAGGTCGTGCAGACGAACATCAAGGAAGGCTACAGCGCCAACTACTACCAAAAGCATTTCGTGAGCGGAATGCGCATCTTCGACTGATGCAACTGAATATGCATTCGGACAAAGCGCCTCTAACCAAGGGGCGCTTTCTTCAAGGCGGCGAAGTAGCGGAGCCGCTCGAAAACGGGCTTTTCATCCTGCAAAAGGAAAAGGCGCACCGCTTCGGCATGGAATCGGTCGCCCTTGCGTCGTTCGCGCAAGGGTATTCCATGCGCGGGAAGGTCGCGGATTTCGGCACGGGCACGGGCATTCTGCCGCTGCTTCTGTGCGCGCGGGGGAGCAAAGCCTCCTTTACCGCCGTGGAGATCGATTGTGCCATGGCGGACATGGCGCACCGATCCGTCCTTCTGAACGGGCTGGAACAACAAATCGCCATCGTACAGGGCGACCTGCGCGACTTGAAAGCGCGCATCCCCGCAAACTCTCTGGACTGCATTCTCTGCAACCCGCCCTTTTTCGGGAGCGAAGCGCCGCTGCGCCCCGATAGTGCGCAGAAAGACACGGCGAAGCACGCGGACGACGGGCTGCTGCAGCACATCTGCGAAACGGCGAAATGCCTCCTGAAGGACGGCGGCAGGATCGCGCTCGTCTATTCCGCGCCGAAGTTCCTAAATCTTGCGGACGCGCTGCGCGAAAACCGCCTTGCCCCCAAGCGCATCTGCCCGATCAACCGCAAGCTACTTCTCGTCGACGCCGTAAAAAACGGCGGAGACGGGCTGATTTGGATAAACTATAACACATTCTCCCTTGATTCTGAATCCAAAAAAGGCGGATAATATAGGGCGAAAGGAAGGGATTGTCCATGAATTATGATTGCCTTCGCGCTTGGGATCCGGAAGTCGCAAATGCTATGGATCTGGAGCTCGCCCGCCAGCGGGAACATATCGAGCTGATCGCCTCCGAAAACTTCGTAAGCCCCGCGGTGCTCGCCGCCGCCGGCAGCGTTTTGACGAATAAATACGCCGAAGGATACCCCGGAAAGCGGTATTACGGCGGCTGCGAATTCGTGGATATCGCCGAAAACATCGCCATCGAGCGCGCAAAACAGCTCTTCGGCGCGGAGCATGTGAACGTACAGCCCCATTCCGGCGCGCAGGCGAATACCGCCGTGTATTTCGCGCTGCTGAACCCGGGCGACACCGTCATGGGCATGAGCCTTTCCAACGGCGGTCACCTGACGCACGGCAGCCCCGTGAACATCTCCGGCAAATATTATAACTTCGTGCCCTACGGCGTGTCCGAGGACACGGAGACGATCGATTACGACGGGGTCGAGAAAATCGCCCTCGAATGCAAACCGAAGCTCATCGTCGCGGGCGCGTCCGCATATCCCCGCGCCATCGATTTCCGCCGCTTCCGCGAGATCGCGGACAAAGTCGGCGCGCTGTTCATGGTCGATATGGCACACATCGCAGGTCTCGTCGCGGGCGGCGAGCACGAAAGCCCCGTGCCCTATGCAGACATCGTCACCACCACGACGCATAAGACGCTGCGCGGCCCGCGCGGCGGCATGATCCTCTGCCGCGAAGAAT
>CAYFRC010000055.1:0-10360 GCA_964345325.1 uncultured Oscillospiraceae bacterium | reverse complement strand
ATCGACAAAAGCATATTTACAGGATCTTTTTATAGCTTCCTGCTCGGCTTCTTTTATTAACCGACTTCCAACTCCCTGACCTCTTAATATTTCGCTAACCCACAGATATTTAATTAAAAGCCAGTTTCCTACGGTTTCGCCTATTAGTCCGGCTTGCTTATTTCCGTCATCATCCTCAATAAATATGCCTATCGGTATTTTTTCTGTTGGTTCTCGTTTTGATAGGTTATATTTTTTTAGTTCATCATATATCTGCGTTACATCTAAATCTGTAACATTGTCTGTTGTTCTGATTTTCATATATTTAATCCAAAACCTACTTTACGTTCTTATTGACAAAATCGATTACATACTTCTTTTGACCGCTTTTCTCAGCGTTGTCAATAATTACGCCTTCCGTGAGGTTAATACGAAGTACGATTGAATTTGGATTATCCTCATCACCGACTTCGTCGAACCATTTGAATATTTTCTTAAATTTTGCTCTAATTTCCGCATTCTTTTCGTCCTTGACCCACCCGAGATTTTCAGCTTTGCCGTGGAAAGTGTACCAATCAAATCCGGCTATAGAAACCTCATTGTTTTCATCTATTTCAAACATTTTATTCTTTCTTGCATCCGTTGAAACATAGAAGGCACCGTTTTCATAATAGGCGCAGACCATCCGGACTGCAGGGCGAGGATTTCCGAGCTCATTTTGAGATAATGCAATGGTTGCGAGGGCGATAACCTCCTCTTTATCATTACCACAAAGCTCGTCTAGAAGTTTCATAGCATTTTCGAATTTGGTCATTTTTTATTTCTCCTCTTTACAATAATTGTCATCAGGTAATAATATCCAATAAAAAATCCGCCAAAAAGCGGATTTATTATTAGAACTCATGTTCTTTGTTATTCAATTATATCACAAACCTCAGTTTATGTCAAGGGAATACCTTTTTATATCGTAATTTGGTTTGAGTTTTTATTTCTTTTAAATTCGGAGATATAAATCAAAAAAGGTATCTTCCTAATATTTCAATGTTTGTCAAAACACTTGAAAAACTATGCGGGGCATGATATAATATGTAAACCATAAAATGCCATATAAAGGAGATCCGACATGATCAACCATACTCGCAGAATCGCAACCGTTCTCGCCGCCATCCTTGCGGCGCAGCTCACCGCCTGCGGCGATGCGCCCACAGTGGAAACCACCGCTACCGCTCCCGTGACCGAGTCGGAAACCACCTTCGACTCCCTGCCAAGCGACCTCGACTTCGGCGGAGCGGTTATTCCCATGTACGTCTGGGAAAACACGCCCGCGGCAGAATACTTTGTTGAGGAAGCCACCGGAGACATTGTGGACGACGCTATCTATATGCGAAACCTCAACGTGGAACAGCGCCTCAACGTCACCTTCGATTTCACCACACGTCCCGGTACCAACGCCGAACGTGATACTTTCGTCGCCGGTATTTCAAACTCAATACTCGCCGGTGACAGCGCCTACGAGATCACGGCGGGCTACAGCATGTGTCTTGCCAGCCTCACCTCAGCTCAGCTGCTCTGCGACCTTGCGGCAACGAAATATCTTGATTTCAACCAGCCCTGGTGGTCGGACGACCTGCTCGGTCAGACCTCCGTGTACGGAAAGCTTTACTTTGCGTCGGGTGATATCTCCACATGATGTACGCCATTTTCTTCAACAAGAGCATCCTTGATGGATTCAAGCTGGAGGATCCATATGAGCTTGTTCTCGACGGCAAGTGGACGCTCGACAAGATGATCGACATGTCAAGCGGCGTCTACGTGGACCTCAACGGCAACGGCCAGAAGGATCGCGAGGACCAGCTCGGCACTATCGTCTACCCCGTGTACATCGACGGCTTCTACTTCGCATCCGGCATGAACACCACCGACATCAATGCAGATGGCGTACCCGTGATATCTCAGGATTATGCGAGCGGAAAGGTACACGATCTCATCAACAAGCTCTGCGCATTCCTGTTTGAAACGCCCGACTCGATGATCGTACCCTATTCCACCAGCGACGACTTCTCTAAGGGCAACGTGCTATTCTATCCCGACGAGCTGGTGGAGGCATCCACGGGTCTGCGCGATAAGACCTTCGGCTTCGGCATACTGCCAATGCCCAAGTATGATGAGGCGCAGGACAGCTATTACACGCTGACCTCCTTCCCCTACTCGCTCTACGGTATCCCGCTCGACGCCAAGGATCCCGACCGTGCTTCCGCCGTGCTGGAAGCCCTCGCCAGCGAATCATACCGCACCGTCACCCCCGCTCTCTTTGAAACGGCGATGAAGGTCAAGTATTCCGAGGACGAGCGTGACGCGCAGATCTACGACATCCTGAAGTCCACCGTCGTCTTCGACTTCGGCCGCGTGTTCAACGACAGCCTCAGCTCCAAGACCTACTCCATGTTCCGCAACGCCGTCATTAACAACGACACCAACTGGGCATCCACATGGGATTCCAATAAGGACTCACTCGCATCCATGCTGGCGGACGTGGTGTCCAAATTCAATAAATAATCCATAAGGAGAATTACCATGCGTTATATCGCTGACCACGACATTCATATTCATTCCGGAATCTCCCTCTGCTCCCTCGACGCAGCGCAGAATCCGGCGAATATACTGAAATACGGCGAGGAGAACGGCTTCACCACACTCTGCCTCACCGACCATTTCTGGGACGAAACCGTCGAATCCGAATTGAACGATTTCTACATAAAGCAGAATCTCGCCTATGTGGAGAAAGTTCTGCCCTTACCGCAGAGCGAAAAGACGCGGTTCCTGTTCGGCGTCGAGATTGATCTCGACAAGAACAACACCCTCGGCATCTCGCCGGAGCTTTATGACCGCTTCGATTTCATCATCATCCCTACTACACATCTGCACATGAACGGCTTCACCGTCCGCGGCGACGAATCCACCGAGGAGCGCACTAAGCTGTGGATAGATCGCTTCGACGCGGTGCTAAACATGGATCTGCCCTTCCACAAGGTGGGCATCGCACACCTGACCTGCAGCCTCATGCACACCGGACACCACCTCGAAGTTCTCGCGGCAATTCCCAAGGATGAATACCGCCGGCTCTTCACGAAAGCGGCTAGGGTGGGCGTCGGCATCGAGCTGAACTTCGACGCCATGGGGCTGACCGACATAAACCGCGAGCTAACCCTCCGCCCCTACCGCATCGCAAAAGAATGCGGCTGTAAATTCTACTTAGGCAGCGACGCTCACCATCTGAAGTCCTTCGGCACGGCAAAGGAAAATTTCGAGAAGATAATTGACCTGCTGGAGCTTGAGGAAAGCGATAAGTTTACCATTTGTTGACCTTTTGGTACATATCGCCCGATTTTCCGCTATTAAAATAGAAAATAGAAAAGGGGCTGTATCAAAACTAAAGCCCCGGTGAAGCACCGAGCTCGGAATTGAAAATTCTCCGAATATGTGTTTCACTGACATGGAACTTTTCGCTTAGTTCGGATATTCTCAGATTGTGCCGCCCGGCGTTTTCGCGCAGATATTCGCAATACCGAATGATTTGGCTGCGGTTGTCATATTTGCAACGATTAACCGCGTAGTCTTTTGTGAGCATGGCAAGCAACAAGGTCAGTTGATTTTTACAATCGAGCTTGTAACCGAGCGAATTGCTGTGAAAACTCTCTTCAAGTTCGATGAAACTTTTTGCCGCACTTTCTTTGTCAGTGGGGGTAAACGATAAAGGCAGGGGTAAATTTATAAATTCTTCGGGTAAAGCGGTTATGAAATCAACGCACATAAAATGATTCGGCGAATTTTCAAGCTTACATCCGTTGTAGGGAATTCCCGAGGGCAGGCGTACAATTTGTCCCGGGAGCGCCTTGAAAACAAAGTCGCCGAAATCGTATTCAATCGAGCCCGATATAAAAAATAACAATCCCTCGTATTCGCGTGCGATTTTTTTCGGACGCGCCCAATTTTCCGCTTTGGCATAATAAACATTTACTATCCGCGAAATGGTTATGTCCGCGTTTATAAAATCGAGCATCGTGTGAAATTTCATAATTGTTTTCACTCCCCTAATTTAATTATAAACTATATTTTATGACAATGCAATTCGAAATTCGAACAACAATTTAAGATATTCGACCGTAATTCCCGGATTGATTTGGGAGTATCATTATATTTATTATACCACACATTTTCCTCGAATAAAAGAGAAAAGGGTGCATTCGCTTATATGAGGGTTTACTCTCAAATTGAAGCAAAGGGGCTGTAGCAATTTTTGTGTTTTGCTACAGCCCCTATTGTTTGTTGTTTAATACACGAATACGCTTTACAGCCGGAACAGCGCTTCCTCCGCCGACGCCGCCGTCACCTCGTAGGTGCGGCCGTCTATTATCTCCATATAAGGCTTCGCGTAAGCGTCCGGGAGTCTACCCCTCTCGACCTGCTCGACGCGGAGCTTTACCGGCTTTTCGACGACATACGGTTTCATCCGTCCGATATTTCGGACCGCCTCGAGCGTCTTTTCGCGGATGATCGCACGAGCTTTGCCGGGTGGTAGGAGTATCCCGCCTCTCCATGTGATTCCACGTTTAACCACCGCGGTCACCGCCCACGGTAATATTTCCGAAACCTCCGCTTCAAGCTTGTCGTCGCCCGAGACCATTATCACCGGAACGCCCCGGTCTCCGGCTATCGCGGCGTCGATCGCGGTTTCGCCTATGCGTAGACCGTTGAGCCAATAATTTTGCACGCCGGCAGAATTCATCGTGTGCTCGAGTATTCCGCCGGGCGTACCGGCCATCGCGTGATAACCGAGCAGTATCAACCCGTCGCAGTCCGAAATTCCGGGGTAGCGCTCCGCGCCTGTATATCCGCTGACCAGGTAATCTACCGACGGGGAAAGCTTGTCCCATAATACGGTAAAGCTACCCCCGTGAGCGTCGCGCACATAAACTTTTTCCGCTCCCGCTTCCTTGCAGGCGTCCGCGCAGACGTTTATTTCGGCGGTCATGAACTCCCGCCCCTCCCGGAAACGCGAGCCGCCCTCGCTCACCTGTTCGTTCGTGTATATGCCGCTGATACCCTCGATGTCGGTCATTATGTATATGTTCATTTTTCCGCTTTCCTCCTTGTGTTGCCGTTTAATTTATTATAAGGCTTAGCCATCGGTTTGTCAACTCTCTGCGGACAAAAAACGTAAATTAAACAGGGAACCCGAAAAATCGCGGAAAGATTTGCAAAGCTGTTTGATAGTTACCGGGTATTGACTTTACAGCCGGTTATGTTAGTCTGTTTACAGATAAGTAATAACTTACCGCCGGACGGAGGGATAAACTTTTTGAAACAGATCGCGATAATCGGGGCCGGGAGCGCGACTTTTCGGTTAGGATAATCGGCGACCATCCCTCCTTCAATTTAACTTGCCGGTTCTGTCAATTCGGCTAAGCGTTTTTCTGTTTCGTTGATGTGTATGTCGTACCACGAAATGAAATCGGTGCTTTTATCGCGAGCAACCAATCGCGGTATGGTATAGGTAAGGTTGTTGAACCCGAGGTAGTTTAAGCCGAAATCACAGACCATACCGTCAAATATTATATCGAGCATTTCCAAAGAGTCGTCATCGCGTGCAAGCTTTCCGTTCAACAGAACCTCACGGTAAGCGGTCTGCGTCGTTGTATCACTGATATATGCAAGCATCTCGCAGGTTTTGCCGATCAGCTCAACTCTTTTCGCACTGCCGGGAACGCACATCAAACCGCCCCAATTCAACGATATATAATCGGTTTGGGTTTTGTCGTATTTGGGAAACGGCAAGATGCCGAAATCAACCTCACCGGCGCGGTATATCTTCGATTCGTTGAGCGCCGCGAGGTCGAACAACACAAGATCGGTAATGATTCCGGTTTGCATGACATTTTCGCTCGCCACCCAAATATAGGAACTGTTATCCCGATTGAACAGCAAATCCATTTTTTCTATGATGGAAATCATTTTTTCGTTCTTCAAATCGACCGAAAACACTCCGTCTTTTTCTTTTACGATATATTGGTCGCAAGAGTGCATGATACTTATCATTTTCCATTCCGCTTGAGCCGCGAAACCGTAGGAGTCGTTTTCGTCGTAAATACCGTTACCGTCTATGTCGCTGCCGACTTTCCGAGACATCTCGGTCAATTTATCCCAAGTCCAATCTCCGGATTTGACCAATTCATATGGATTTTCGAGATTGTGGGTTTCAATCATCCGCTTGTTGAAAAGTATCGCGTTTGGATCTCCGAGCATATAATCGCTGACAGTGTACAACCTTTTTCCGTTCAATTCAAGTTGGTTGTTAATGGTTTCGTTCCACCAACGGTTGTCAAAGGTTATTTCGGGGAGTGTATTCCAATCGGTGAGATAATCTCCCGAAGCCATTTCGGCAACACCGCTTATGCAATGGGTAAGCACAAGGTCATATGCATCATCTCCCGCCAAAACACTCTCCCGAACCGACGGGAGGATTGTTTCAATGTATCCGAAGCTTATGGGTATGATTTCAATACCGAGATGTTCCTCGGTCATAACCGTTCTTTGATAAATTGCGTCATTCATCTGTTCGCCGTTTTGTTCGTCGGTAAAGAAATAGTCGTTGTAAAGAAACCAATTCGGATATAAAATTCGGAACTCCGCACCTTCATAATCGTGTTTATCCACGGGTGCGTTTGATAAGCCGGAAAGCTCGTTCGGTTTTGTGTCGGAAAGGTTTGTGATTTCGTCGGACTCATTTTTGTCCGACGGATTTTTCGTGTTGCTTTGGCAGGAACCGACAAACAATAATCCCACCAATATTATGATTGTTGAAATTTTGCGATACATCTTTATGACCGTCCTTTCGTTAACATCGAGTTTTTGCCGGTTTTGGCGCAGCCAAACTGCAGGGCTTTGCCCTGCAAGGCGAAAATCTCGTAGATTGAAAGATTTATCTTTCAATCTTTGCCTCCTCGAAAAACTTGGATTTTATTTGCTATTCCGATTTACCGGTACCTCGTGTCAGCTAAAAACACCCCTATCCGATGAAATAAAGCTTTGATTTATGGATTAATTTCATCGGGTCAAATCATAGTTTTTGTCTGACAAAGGTACTCGTGCGTTTGGTTTTTATTTCGATAATGGTATGAACTTCAAGCTTGTCGATTACGATTTCTTTCGCGTCACCCTCCCATTTTATGTGCCCCGGTTCGATATAAATCTCGTCGGGATTAATATCGTTGCGAAGCTTCAGCGTAATCGGTCCAAGCTTCGGAATCTCCGAATAACTGCGGACTCCGGGTACCTCATGTTCACCCGCATGATTCAGCAGATGTGCGAATATGCTATCGCTGCGGCGAGTCAGCACAAGCTCTGCGTATTCCGAGCCGGAAATCGTAGCGAGGGGTTTTTTGAACAGCTTTGTCATCTTAGATTTATAAAAATTTTTAACACAGCCGGTCCGATTGTTGGGGTATGCGCTGCCGAGATCAAAGCAGGTAGCGATAATTCTGCCTTTGCCGACCTTCTTTTCGATAGCCGCGGGATAGGGGCCGTCGCTCATGCAGTTATCGTTGTAATAATATCCGCAGACTTCGTTTGCATCGCTGTTTTTGAAGTCGCCGGTGAGTATTTGTATGGGTGCGAGGGTGTTTTCTTCGCAAATGTGTATCATTCTGTCACGGGCGTCGGTCATATCAAAACCGAACAGTCTTGCCGCTTCGGGTGAAGCCGCCAAAAGACTTCCGCCGTCACGAACATATTCGAGCAGATGTTCTATCGATTCGTTGTCAACTCTCGAAGCTTTTCCGAGGAGGATAACTCCGAACTCCGACAAATCGCGAGAAAGAAGATTGTGCGTTTCGAGGATTTCCGACGAATATCCGCAGTCCTGTGATAAGTGTACCAATCCTTTCGCCGAGTTCATCGAACCGCTGCCCGAGGAGAAGGGTATATTCAAATCGGCGGTATGCGATTCGCTCGGCATGAAAATTCCGACTTGCGGAAGCAGTGATGCGCCGCGGCAGAAAGGTTCGCGCTCGCGCACGAAACCGGCGACATTCTTCCAGAGCGGTATCGCCCACTCCTGAACACTGCTGCCCTCGTTGTATTGAATGTTATAAAATTGAAAACCGCCGCCCAGAGCGATTATATAAGCTGCTTCCTGACAGTATTGAATATATTCCTTTGTGCTGCGGTTGGAGGTCGTCCACGCTCCGGCGCTGTTGTGACCCCAAGCCATCATATCCCAGGGCAGTCCTTGATTCGCGGTGAAGCGTCCGCAGATACGCGCGCTGTTTACCGAATTCTGCGGTGAGTAGTCGCCCGAAACGAAATCTATCGGCACTTCGGGTTTTTCGGGCATATAGATTGAATACATCCAGTTGCTGGTTATTTGAAAGTCCGGCGCTTTTGCTTTTACGGTATTTATATAGTGTGTGACATATGCTCGGAATCCGGTTCGTATGAATTCGAGATATTCGCCGAAATTTTTATCGCCCGGTTTTGGCGGTTCGATATCCGATATTTTTTTCCATTCTCTTTTGGCGGCGGCAGAGTAATCAAGTTTTGTGCCCCAGCATTCACCGTCCACCCATACCCCGTCAAGCTTGTAATCGAGCGCAAGCTCGAGCAGCTGCGGAATAAGGAATTCGTCGCTGTAATCTCCGAAAACCGATAAGTATTCTCTGCTTACCGCACCGTTTTCGTCGATAACCGCCCAATGCGGATGATCTGCGGCGACTTTCATATCGTATAGACCGGAGTGATGACCGTAGAGCGCGATACCGCGTTCGGCGGTCAATTCCCGCCACATCATAAGCTGGTCACCCCGCATGTCCGGTGCGGGATTTCCTGATTTTGTGGGGTAAGACGAAAAACCCGGATGCCCTTTCGTGTCAACCTGAACATAATCGGGTTTTACCTCGTCGAGCAGTTTCGATACTATATCGCGGCGAAGGTTTTCACCCACCGGCAGAATACCGCGCGAGTGAAAGTCAAAATGAAGTCCGAAAAATGATTCCGAACGCTTTTTTGTCGGCATATTTTCCTCCGAATAAATAAATATTTTTTTGGCTTGAATTAAAAGGCCTTCTACTGTATAATTATAGCATGGAAAACTTTTGAATTCTTGCATTATCAGCCCGGAAACTTGCATTTTATTACTGCAAATCGAAATGAAAGGAAGAATTATGCCCGGAATAAACCTTACTTCCTGCGGCGTGAAAACAACCCATAAACGCGGTTATTCATTTGAACACAAACAGGGACTCGATTCCTGGTTGCTGATGTGTTTTCATACCCCCTTTTATTACAAAACATTTGATTCGGCCGGCTCGGAATCCTTCGATGGCAACGGTAATGTCGGCGATTTCCTGTTACATCCGCCGGGTGAGAGGGTTGCACATGGGCCT
Source organism: uncultured Oscillospiraceae bacterium (assembly GCA_964345325.1). Classification (GTDB taxonomy): domain Bacteria; phylum Bacillota; class Clostridia; order Christensenellales; family Aristaeellaceae; genus CAYFRC01. The sequence continues at coordinate 941 of CAYFRC010000055.1, read as the reverse complement.
CTCGGTTTTATGGAGGAGGGTTTCGCGAATGATTGGGTGTTTTTTAACGGACCCTATGCACTTGAGCTGATTGATGAAATGAAACTGCCCGTAAACCGCGCCTTTACCGCACCGAATCCCTCGATCATAACAGCGCATATTCGCGAATGTATGACCGAACGCGACAGACACCTGCCGGGGAGCGAGCAAAAAATTCGGTTAATTTTATCGAACCTGTTAATCGAACTCGGCAGAGAGGTTATGTTTAACTTGAACGTCGGAAAGGAATCCTACAAAATCCTGTCGCGAGTCCGAGAACAGGTACTTAAAAATTTCGGCGACGATTGGACGCTCGAAAAAATGGCGCGGTTATCCGGTTATTCCCAAAGCCGTTTTTCGTCGCTCTATCGCGAATACTACAACATTTCACCTATGGCGGATTTGATTGACGCACGAATCGCGAACGCACGGAACCTGCTCGCTTACGGAGGGCTTGATGTGGGGAGAATCGCTGAGCTTTGTGGCTTTTCGTCGCAGCAGTACTTCTCGCGCATTTATAGGAAAGTCACCGGAAACCCGCCGTCAAGGGAGGGGAAACCCGGAAGCGATTAAACTTTTGACGATATAATATTATATACGGTCAAAATTCCGAATATAACTTTCATTATGTCAGATGCTCGAACTATAAAAAAGTCTCTAACGAAATGGATATCCATTTTGTTAAAGACTGACTCAGATTGAAAAAAACCATTAAAAATATACAAACAAGTTAGCATAAACAAAGTCGCCGTAGCTCGCAAGCGGAGTCGAGCGTCTTGCCAGCGGAGTCGAGCGTCTCGCAAGCGAGACGCCTACCCATGAAGGCCGCGTATCCCCGTAACTACTAATACTAACCACTCATTAAAACCTTAGAACTTGTTCTCATAAGCGAAATATGATATAATATGAACATGAAAAATATA
>CAYFRC010000054.1:0-10421 GCA_964345325.1 uncultured Oscillospiraceae bacterium | reverse complement strand
CATGACGCTGCGCACGTCCGCAAAGTCGAGGTTGATGAGAGAAGGCACGGCGATCAGGTCGGAAATGCCTTGAATGCCCTGGCGGAGCGTATCGTCCGCGATGCGGAACGCCTCCGTCATGGTCGTGCCCTTGACGACGACCTGCAGCAGCCTGTCGTTCGGCACGACGACCAGCGTATCCACGTTGATCTTGAGCTGCTCGATGCCGTTTTCGGCATTTTTCATCCGCTGGCGCCCCTCGAAAATGAAGGGCTTGGAAACCACGCCGATCGTGAGGATGCCCATGCTGCGCGCAACTTCCGCGATCACGGGCGCAGCGCCGGTACCCGTGCCGCCGCCCATGCCGCAGGTGATGAACACGAGGTCGCTGCCCTTAAGCAGCCCCGCGATCTCCTCACGGCTCTCCTGCGCAGCCTGCTCGCCGATTTCCGGCTTCGCGCCCGCGCCGAGGCCCTTGGTGATCTTCTCCCCGATCTGCACCTTTTTTTCCGCTTTGGAAAGGACAAGCGCCTGCTTATCCGTATTCACCGCGATAAAATCCACTCCGCGCAGCCCGGCATCGATCATGCGGTTGACCGCATTCGTCCCCGCGCCGCCAACGCCGATGACCTTTATAGAAGCAAAATTCGTCTGCTCCACTTCGAACTCAAGCACAAGGCATCCTCCTCGTCTATACTATGCTTTCTTCGCCTTTTGTATCGTCTTGTTTATAAATCCCTTGACGCTGCCCATGAGCCTTACCGGGAACGAATCGTCCTCAACGGTTCTGCCCTCGATGGAATCGAACACCAGATCCACGAGCCCCTGTGCCGAGGCAAACTGCCCGCTGTTGAGCTTTGTCGCGTGCAGGAGCGGCTGTTTCACCGCGCGGCGCAGGTGATCCGAAAGGAATTCCCGCATGCCGTTGATGCGCGAGAGCCCGCCGGTCAGGAACACCTGCGATTTATCCTGCAGGTCGTCCGCAGCCTCCTCCATCGCACTTTCGATCATGCGCGCGATTTCTTCCAATTTGCCGCGCATAATCGTCTGCACCACGTCGTTCTTGAAGCGGATGCGCCGCCCGTTTTCCATGCGCACCTCGACATCTTTCAGCTCGTCGAAATCGGGATCGAAATCCGCCGTTCGCAATTTGAATTCGCGCTTGACGCGCTCGGCGCTCTTCATGGGAATCTGCAGGTTTTCCGCGAGCGCCGCCGTGATATGTCCGCAGCCTATGGGCAATTCCGCATGGTAGACGATTGCATCTCCCCTGACCACGGAGACCTCCGTAATGAGGTAGCCCCCGTCCACGAGCACGCTCGTCCTGTCCCTGTCGTCGTAATTCAGAAGCAGCATCGCCTCGCCAAACGTCGGCGAGAGGAACCCGAGCACGGTGATGCCCAGTTTCCCGAGCATTTCGCTGACTTCTTTCGTGAAAAACTCATCCGCAAGGATGAAGCTTATGCGCGCGCGCAGCGTCTTCCCGCGCTGGTTGGAGGGAGACATGGTCTGTTTGCCCTCGTCCACCTGATACCACGCGGGGCTCCTGTGGATGACGACCGCGCCTTCCTGCGGAAGACCCAGTTCCTCCGCTGCGGCATCGGCCACGGCGAGCAAATCCTCCTCGGAGGGATGTCCGCTCTCCCCGGTGATTTCCGTCTCCGCCACGCAGCACAACGTCTTTAGGAAACCGCTCGGAACGCCGACATAGACCTCGCGAATGTGCGTCTTGGCTTCCAGCTCCGCAGCGCTCACGCTGTTGCGGATCGCCTCGGTCACCTGCGCACTGTCGTCGATCCAGTCGCCGTCCATCCAGCCGTTATACGGCACGTTTCCCGTGCCCAAAAAGCTCAATTTGTTCAGACCACCGTTTTCGGCGATCACCGTGACGATTTTACTCGTGCCGAAATCTATGGCTGCGATTGTACTGTTCATGTGTGGTCGCCTGCCTTATGATAATCCATTCTCATACTATTATACAGGATTTTTTCAATATTGCAAATAGTTTTTTCGGATTTCAACGTTAATTCCCTCCAAAACAGGAGAAGTTGCGCCTATTTTGGCGAATAATACGCCTTGTCGCCGAGTGAAACGTCGATCGTGCCCTTGGTATTGCCCTGATTTTTCTGATCCTTGTAGCAGATTTTCGCGAGCCGAATCTTTTCTTCGACGTTTTCCCTATCCCCGATCTTGATGCGCATTCCGCTCGGCGTGATGAGGACGATGCTGTCGAGGTTGTGCAGCAGCACCTCTTTCACCGTGCTCGCGACGTTTTGGCTGTATGTCGCCTGCACGACGCGTTGGAACGATTCGAGCGCGCCCACGGTAAAACACCCGATGGGGCGCCCCACGACGTACGAGGAGATTTCAAGCCCCGAAACGACCGGCACGGTATACGCCTTTTGGATTGGCGCGTGTTCGATCACGTAGCCGTATTCGTCCAGCACCAACGCAATGCCCGCGTACTCGCAAACGGCGTGCGGGGTGCATTCGCGCACGGCGAGCGTGAGCGTATCGGGAAGGACAACCTTCGCCTCCACGAGCCGCACGCTGTCCTGTTCCTCAAACGCCTTTTCGATCTTCTCGACGGACACGGTAAAGATGCTCTGCCCTGGCGAAATCTTCGCCTTTCGGATGACATCGTCGTCCGAAAGGTAGTTGTTGCCCGATACGACGATGTTGCGCAGGATATACACGTTCTTGCCGAGCACGATGACGATCAGAAGGAGCGCCATCGCAACGATGATCGGAACGTGAATATTTCTGCCCTTTTTCTTGCCGCGAAACTTTGTGATGGTGGTCATGACCGCATCCCACGAACGATGTCCTTAAAGACCTCGCCCCTGTGTTCGTAATCGCGGAACATATCAAAGCTCGCGCAGGCGGGAGACAACAATACGTTCCAGCCCGCTTCCGCCATGCCCTTCGCCGTTTCGACCGCGCACTCGAAGTCGTACCCGCAGCGCGCATAGATGGGAAGGTTTGCCTCGTCGAACGTCCTCTGCAGCTGGTCCGCCGTTTCGCCGATCAGAACCGCTTTTTTGACGAAACTTCCCTTGATTGTGTTCACGAGCGGGACCATGGATACGTTTTTTTCCGAACCGCCCAGGATGATGACCGTCGGCCTATCCATCGCCTCGATCGCCTTGATCGTGGAATCGACGTTGGTGCCCTTGGAGTCGTTGATATAGCGGATACCGCCCAACTCCCGCACGAACTCGATGCGGTGTTCCGCGCCCCGAAATGCCCGAAGCGCTTCTGCGATGACCTGTTCCTTCACGCCCGCGCACCGCGCGATCGCGACGGCCGCGAGCGCGTTTTCGAGGTTGTGCGCGCCGGGAATGCCGAGTTCGGACACCTTTCCGCAGGCGGCGCTTTCGTTCTGTGTGCCAAACATCATCGCATCGCCCGAAACGAACGCGCCGAAGGGCGGAACTTCCCTGCGCGAAAACCACACGACGCGGCTCTTCGCCGCATCTGCCATGGTGCGCAGGGCGGAATCGTCGTAATTAAGCACGAGAAAGTCGTTTTCGTTTTGATTCGCAAAAATTTTCGCCTTTTGCGCGATGTATGTTTCCATCGTGTGGTGGCGATTCAGGTGATCCTCCGTGATGTTCAGGATCGCGGCGATATGGGGGCGGAACCGATCCGCCGTCTCCATCTGAAACGACGAAACCTCGCACACCACAGCATCCTGCCGCTCTGTCGCATCCGCGATTTCGGAAAAGGGGTCGCCGATATTACCCACGACGTGCGTCTTCTTGCCCGCCGCGCGCAGGATTTCGCCGACCAACATGGTGGTCGTCGTCTTGCCGTTCGTTCCGGTGATTGCGAGAAGTTCGGCGTTATTATAGCGATACGCCAACTCCAGTTCCCCGATAAGCTCTATGCCCTTTTCTTCCGCCGCCTTGACGACGGGATGCTCGATCGGAACCCCCGGGCTGATGACGACGAGCGAAACGCCACAGAGCAGTTCTTCCGCCTTTTCGCCGAGCCTCCATTCGATACAGGGCATTTTCAGGCAATAGAGTTCCCCCGAAAAGGCGTCCGCGCCCTTTTGGTCATTGATGCGCACGCGATAGCCGTTTCTGGCGAGCAGGAGCGCCGATGCGACGCCGCTTTTCGCCATGCCGACCACGAGCGCGAGTTTCTCCGTCATACCCTCACCTCACGAAAACGCGCACAGGCACAGAAGGCTCAGTACGATCGTCGAGATCGCGTACATCGCGACGATCTTCGTCTCCTTCATGCCCGAAAGCTCAAAGTGGTGGTGCAGCGGCGCCATGCGGAACACACGCTTGCCGTGCGTCAGCTTGAAATACCCGATCTGGATGATATCCGAAAGGCTCGACACCAGCATCGCAAGGCACAGAATCGGGATATAGAGCGTAAGCCCCGTGACCAGCGCATACCCCGCAACCGCGCCGCCGACCGCGAACGCACCGATGTCGCCCATGAATACCTTTGCCGGATGCGAATTGTACAGCAAAAAGCCCAGCATGGCGCCGAACGCCGATGCGGAAAACACGGCGAGGTTCATTTCATCCGCCACAGATACGCCTTCCAATTTTGCCGCTGCCAACATGCTGATTACGGAAAATGTTGCGAAGTTGACGGCGGAGCAGCTCCCGAGCAGCCCGTCCAGCCCATCCAAAAGGTTTGCGCTGTTGACAATGCCCACCATTACGAACACCGTCGCGGGGATGAAAAACCATCCGAGGTCCCACGAGATGTCCGTAAACGGAACTTTCCACGCGCTGCCGATGCCCGAAAAATACGCCCAAATCGCAAAACCCAAGGCGATCGCGACCTGCGGCAGAATCTTCTGCATGGGCGTAAGCCCCAACGAGCGCTTTTTGTGTACCTTGATGAAGTCGTCCGCGAAGCCGACCGCGCCGAACAGCAGTGTCGACAGCGTCACCACGAGCACCTTTCCCCATCGTGCCTCGCCGTATGCCGCAACGAGGGGCACTATCAGCATCGGTATTGCAAAAAGGATACCGCCCATCGTGGGCGTACCCTGCTTTGCCTTATGGGAATCGGGCCCCAAATCGTAGATGGTCTGGCCGAATTTCATTTTCCGCAGCCACGGAATCGTAAACGGCGCCAATGCCGCCGCGATTGCAAAGGAAGTGACCGCCGTCAACAGTGCCCTCGTCATGCCCCCTGCGCCTCCCCGGAAATTTCCTTCAGCAGTTCCTGAACGACGATTTTCTCGTCAAAGGGGTATTTCACGCCCTTAATTTCCTGATACGTCTCATGTCCCTTGCCCGCAAGCACGACCACATCTCCCTCGCGCGCCATTTTGAGTGCGATCTTGATCGCGGCGCGGCGATTTTCGACGACCGTGTACGCGCCCTGTGTGCGGCGCATCCCGCGCTCTATCTCCTCGATGATGCGATACGGGTCCTCGCCGCGCGGGTTGTCGCTCGTCAAGATGGAGAAATCCGCGAGCCTGCCGCCGATTTCGCCCATGAGCGGGCGCTTTTCGTGGTCCCTGTCGCCGCCGCAGCCGAACAGGACGATTACGCGCGCCTTCGCCGTCTGCCGCACGGTCGTCAGGATGTTTTCGAGCGCGTCCGGCGAATGGGCGTAGTCCAAAATCACGTGGTAATTGGTGTCCGTATCCAGGAGCTCGATCCTTCCGGGAACGCTCGCGATCGAAGCGAGCTCCTTTGTGATGTCCTCGCCCGATACCCCCAGCACGTCGCAGATCGCGGCAGCCATCATGCTGTTGTATACGTTAAAAATCCCCGTAAGGCGCAGCTCGATTTCTACGCTGTAGCGCTTATAAAACGAAAGCAGGTATTTTACGCCGCGCTCCGCCGGCTCGATATTCTTCGCGAAGATATCGCTCTTTTTGCGGATCGCGACGGGATATGCGGGGATATCCGCTACCCCTTGCATCGCCTCGCACACCGATTCGTTATCGGCGTTGTATATCGCGACGCGGCAGCAGTTTTTGTCAAACAGTCTCATCTTCGCCCGAAGATAGGTGTCCATGTCGTGGAAAAAATCCAGATGATCCTGCGACAGGTTCGTAAATGCCGCAACCTCAAAGACGATTCCCTCCATTTTTCGCAGCGCCAGCGCGTGCGCGGAGACCTCCATCACGACGTATTCCACGCCGGCATCCGCCATTTGGCGAAGCAGCGAATGGAAATCGATCGGGTCGGGCGTGGTGAGGTTGCTGGGGATTTCCTCGCTGCCGATCATGGAACAGATCGTTCCGATCATGCCCACCTTATGCCCCGCCGATTCCAAAATGGATTTGACGAGGAAGCTCGTGGTCGTCTTCCCCTTCGTGCCGGTGATGCCGATGATCTTCATCTTCTTCGCCGGATCGCCGTAGAACGCGGAGGCGATATAGCTCAGCGCCTCGCGCACATCCTTCACGAGCACCTGCGTGCAGGCAACATCCAAAAACCGTTCGACGACAAGCGCCACCGCGCCCCGTTGCACGGCCTGCGGCGCGAAATCGTGCGCGTCCATTCGAAGCCCCGGGATGCAAAAAAACATCGCGCCTGGTTGCGCCGTGCGCGAGTCCGTGCAGAGAGAGGCGATTTCCGTATTGCCATCGCCCTTCATGCCCAGACAGTTCGGGATATTTTTCGTCAGTTCTATAACAGTCATGCTGCGCACCTCAATTTCCGTTATTTGCGGCTGATCATCACGGTTTTCACGGATTCGTCCCGCGCAGAGATCATGCCGATCGCATTCGCTTCGTCGCGAATGCGGCTTTCGTTCAGGCAATATTCGGTATAGCTCATTTCGAGCATTTCGTACTGGCTTTCGAGCTTGGTGAGCGTCGGCTCAAGCGTGCGCACTTTTTGGATCGCGGAATACAGCGCGACAAAGCGCGTCACGAGCGCGATCGCGGCAATGACGATTACAACCGTCGAAAGGACGATCATGATGTTATTCGATTGCGGCTCCTCCTGCCTGCGCTTTTTCGGCTCATACAGGCGCAGGTGCCCCTCGCGTCGCTGCGGTTGCGGCGCAAATGCCGTGCCGGCAGCTCTCCCTCTTGCCATCGTAACGACCTCTTTGCTTTAATTCTTCGAATAGTACTTCTCGCACACGTAGTCCGAAAGCTCGCCGATCTCGTCCTGCGGACGCCCATTCTCCTGCATGAAGCGCGCCTCATCCCAGATTTCGAGGCTCTCGCCCATACCGACGAAGCGGATGTCCCTGCCGGTAAAGACCATGTCCCGAAGCGTCTGCGGGATCAATACGCGCCCCTGCGCATCCATTCGGCTGTTCGGAAAGGCGTTTCCGAGCACGTAGCGCACGTATTTTCTGCCCTTTTTGTCCGTGCGCGGAATCTGCGCCAGCTCCGCCTCGATTTTCTCCCAGCTCTCCAAGGGGTATAGTTCCACGGAGGAAAAGTCGCTGTTCATGCCGATCGTGAACATATCGCCCAGAAACGCGCGATATTCGTTGGGAATCGTGGCGCGTCCCTTGGCGTCGAGCGCGTATTTCTGGTTGCCCGCAAACGATCTCGCCATTTTGCGACCTCCTTCCGCTGCTTTTAGGCTTCCATTATACCACGTTTCACCACTTCGCGCCACATTTCCCCACTCAATTCCCCGCTTATTTTATGTTAAAATTTAGATATTCTGTAGAAACCCTTGCTCAACGCTCTGCGCGAAGGCATCCCGGGCGCGCCTATCCAATCGGTTCTATGGCAGATTGTCTTTAACCCGCTAAATTCCCCGAAACATTGACAATATCCCTTCTACCGTATAATATTATATGAGGGTGCTCCCGAACCGAAGGGGCGCCCATGTGAAGCGACCCGCGGACAGATGTCCGTACAAAAGCGGCACCGTTCGGATGGGGTGATCGCGATGCCCCAACATTTTACGCCGCACAGAAGAAGGCATTGCTGTGTGAGGAGAGAAAACGATATGAACCTTTTGCATATGAAATACGCGGTAGAAATCGCCTCGACAAATTCGATCAACAAGGCGGCAGAGACGCTCTACGTTGGGCAGTCTGCCCTCAGCCGGGCGATTAAAGAACTGGAAACATCTTTGGGTGTAACGCTTTTTAATCGCAGCGCGAAAGGAATGTTCCTTACGCCCGATGGCGAAGTGTTTGTGCGATGTGCGAAACAGGTTCTCAAGCAGGTCGAAGATATGGAATCCATGTTCAGCGAGAGCGTTTCGGATGTTCGACACTTTTCTATATCGGTTCCCAGGGCGAGCTATATTACCGATGCGTTCGCCAAGTTTTCAAAGCGCATAGGGCAAGACGACCGCGTAGAAATGTTCTACAAAGAAACCAACGCCTTGCGTGCGATTCAAAACATACTCAATAAGGACTACAAGCTCGGCATCATTCGGTATGCCAAGGATTATGACAAGTATTACAAAGAGATGATGGCGGAAAAAGGCCTCGATTACGAGGTAATTACCGAGTTTCGCTATGCGCTGGTCATGAATGCGCAGAGCAATCTGGCGAAAATTCCTACGATCACATACAATGATTTGAAGAATTTCATCGAAATCGCCCATGCGGATCCCTACGTTCCCTCCCTGACGCTTTCTCAGGTAAAAAAGGTCGAATTGCCGGACAATATACCGCGCCGCATCATGGTTTTCGAACGCGGAAGCCAGTTTGAGCTTCTAAGCCAAAACCCCGAAACGTTCATGTGGGTCTCGCCGATCCCCAAAGCGCTGCTCGATCGCTATAATCTGATACAGCGAGGCTGTAAAAACAACCGGCGCATATACAACGACGTATTGATTTACCCAAAGGGGTATACGCTTTCGGACCTGGATACTCGCTTCATAGAGGAACTCTTCAAGACAAAGGAAGAAATGATCGCCGATGGAAAGAGCCTGAAATGAGGGGACATCCTGCGCGTTTCGCAGAAATTGGGCTTTCATGAACGTAGCGCCGCAAGGCGCCTTTTTAATCGGCATAGAGTATATCGATAAACGCAATACCGATATGAGTTATCGGCAATTGTCAGGAGCCCCCCGTTCGTGTATACTATTGTTCTTGTGGGGAACTGATAATCGAGAGGTGGCGCAATGAAAAAAGCCGAGATTTCAAGGGCGCTGGTCGGGAGAATCCCGATGTACCTGGAAACCTTGCGCGCTCTGGACGCAGATACCGAAACCATTTCTGCGACTGCAATCGCAAAAACTCTGCGGCTTGGCGAAGTGCAGGTGCGAAAGGACCTTTCGGCGTTGTGTGGGCGCGGCAAGCCAAAGATTGGGTATTCCGTCCGCGAGCTGCAAGACAGTCTGGAAGAATTCCTCGGATGTAAAAACGGCGGAACGATCATTGTCGGTGCGGGTCGGCTGGGCAGGGCGTTGTTAGACTACGACGGGTTTGAAAAGTATGGAATTACCATGCTCGCTGCCTTCGACATCACGGCAACCGGTACGGAAAAATCCGCCAACGGCAAACCGATCCTGCCGATGGAAAAGTTGGCCGTTTTCTGTAGAGAAACGGATGTGCGGATCGGGATCATCGCAGTTCCGTCAAGCAGCGCGCAAGAGGTCTGCAACCTGCTGTGTGCAAACGATATCAAGGCGATATGGTGCTTCGCGCCTTGTCTGCTGCACAAACCGGCGGATGTAACCGTTCAATACGAAAACATGGCGATATCGTTGGTCCACTTGAAATGCAATTCAGCGACGAACGAAAACAGGAGGAATGACTTATGAACACCAGCGAAAGAAAAATCATCGATTCCGTAGAGGTACTTGAGGAGACGCTAAAGCGATTGAGAGCCGCGCAACAGGTGTTCTCTACCTATACGCAGGAGCAGGTAGACAGAATTTTTCTGGCTGCCGCTTCCGCCGCGAACAAACAGAGGGTTTCTTTGGCCAAAATGGCGGTGGAAGAAACCGGAATGGGCGTCGTCGAGGACAAGGTTATCAAAAACAACTACGCCTCCGAATATATTTACAACGCCTACAAAAACGTGAAGACCTGCGGCGTTATCGAGGAGGACAAGTCCTACGGCATAACCAAAATCGCCGAGCCTATGGGCATAATTGCCGCGGTTATCCCCACCACAAACCCGACTTCCACCGCGATCTTCAAGTGCCTGCTCGCGCTGAAAACGCGCAACGCCATCGTCATAAGCCCCCATCCACGGGCAAAGAAGTGCACGATCGAGGCTTCGAGGTTGGTCCTCGATGCGGCGGTCAAGGCGGGCGCCCCTGAGGGAATCATCGAATGGATTGACGTGCCCAACCTTGAAATGACCAATCTCGTCATGAAGGAAGCCGACATCATTCTCGCCACCGGAGGCCCCGGCATGGTGAAGGCTGCATATTCCAGCGGAAAGCCCGCGATGGGCGTCGACCACGGAAACACCCCCGCAATTATCGATGAAAGCGCCGACATCGTTCTGGCAGTAAACTCGATTATTCACTCCAAGACATTCGACAACGGCATGATCTGCGCCTCCGAGCAGT
>CAYFRC010000053.1:0-10425 GCA_964345325.1 uncultured Oscillospiraceae bacterium | reverse complement strand
CGAAACTGCAACTATATCATCAACTGCGCCATGCTTCTTTCGCTTGGCTATATCCATGAGGCAACGACCTATGCAGAATCATGTGGCGGTGGTGGGTCACCTGGCTCTGGTTGGGGACGTGACAAGGATGAAGACGATGATCATTGGTGGCGGAGGTGCATCGCCGTGTCGTCTGCGATGATGCGACCTGCAAAGTATCGGCTGCGACGTGGCAGATAGTATAAACAAGTAACTCTTCAGATAAAATGTTATTACAATTTTATCTGAAGAATCACTTGTAAAGAACGACCTAAAATAGCCGAGAACGACCGCAAGAACGACTTAAAACGACCGAAAATAGTCGACCATTTAGCAGAGAATGTTTTACTCATTTTTCTTAAGCGGGATAATCTCTTGTTCGGAAAACCAGCCTTTGTTTATAGCCTGATTTTTAACTTTTTCTGAATCGCTTGTATACATAACTATTGCAAGTGATTCTTTTGCACGTGTACATGTTACATAAAAAAGTCTTTGCGTTCTATCAACGGAAGACTCTTTTCCAGCTTCAATATGTCTTATATCCGTTTCTGTAAGTTCTTTAACTCCAAACAACTTATCATAACTGAACATAAAGCCTCTTGCCTCAGAATCATCAATAATGACCATCACCCTATCGAACTCCAATCCTTTCACGCCTTGATGAGTGTCGAAACGTGTACGTTGATTCACATAATCATCATAGCCTCGAACCATATTAATTGGTAAGTCCATAACCATTACCCATGCTTGCAAATCTTCCTCCATCTCCTCGGTTATATCAGCTGCAACCAGTGTACTGGCTTGCCTTATAACCTCTGGTACTGTCAGAAGCTGAGAATTCCATATGGATTTCACTACTTCACGGATTGTATGGTTTTTATTAACCATGTTTGCTACTTTTCCTGCCTCTTCCCTACATCTCAGATAAAGTTCGTATGGTTTTTCCGTATTCTGCTTACTCAGCAAAGGAGAATATGCCTTCAATACTTCAAGAGCGCCCCGTCCATCTTCTTTTATGGAATCTGCTATAGGCAGAATCTCTTTTGTAAAGAATTCTAATTCATACACCGTGCCTTGCAAAAAAGTCATCTGATACTTAGTTACCCTTGACAATGGCCCAAAGAACTGATCAAATCCCAAACGTCTTGCAGCCATCATGTGTTCCAAAGTTAATATTTTGACATCAGCATCTTTTCCGAACCATTTTTCATCAGCAGTATGGTCACTCATAATTTTCATGACCGTTTGCTCTACTTCATCCTTGTTAATACCTTCGTGTTGTTGAACTATGAATAGTCTTATAAGCCCAGCATCAGCGTCTTCTCTTGGTGTCTGCTCTGCATGTATATCCAAATCCTTTCCAATAGTGTTTGCCAGTTTTATAATTCTTTTGGCACATCGGTAATTCATCTTCTTTTCAGGTTGTTCCCAATCAGATGGGATAACATTTACCATATTATCTTTACCATCTGCATAAATTCGCTGTTTCTTGTCACCTAACAAGCCCAGCGTAAATATATTAGCAAAGTTCTCCTGTATCTTAAAAAATGCATCTACGAGGTCTTTTTTGGTATCCTGACTTTCATCTATCAAAAGAATTGGGTAGCGCTGCGCAATGATGCGCTGAAGCATCATACTATCCATAATCATTTGTGAAGAGATTTTTATAACCTCTGCATGTTTAAGAGCATTATATTCTGGATTGCTACCATTGGGGTTATACACGAACTTTTCTATTGTCTTCGCTTTTTCCAGTTGCTCTTTCAGCTGCTCTATCTTTTCAGCATTAGAAAGATATGTCTTTGTTGTCTTACTCTTTGCTTTTTCCAGTTTCTCATACAACACCCGAATATCTTCTTGAATATACTGACAATACAGACGCTTTATGTCAGTCTGATAATACTTTATAACATCCCATACAAAGCTATGAATGGTAGATATATGAAAAACAGGGCTGTAATCCAAGCGATTGACAATCTCATCAGTAGCAGCATTCGTAAATGTGATGACAGCCACATTTTTGCCCTGCAATAGTAAATCTTTACCAATACTATTGCGTATTTTTTTTAAGAGTAGTACTAGAGAATATGTCTTCCCCGAGCCAGCACCAGCAAAGAGAAAGAAGCTCTTTCTTGGAGACGACAGAATGCACTTCTCTAAGGTTTCATCAACCTGTAAATCCATATTATTTACCATCACTTATACCATTTGTGTCCAAACATTTTTTCATCCACTCCAAACCCTCTTGGATATATTTAGGAGCTGCTATCTCGTAAAAGTCCTTCTTATACAAAAGCGAAATTGCGAAATCTGCTTTTTTAAAACTGCCTTTGCTTTCCAGTTTAGCAAATATCGCTTTTTGCAAATCAACAGCAGAAGTGCATTTCTTTAGAAGATTTGCAATAGTTGTTATAGTCCCCATCTTTTTTAGATCATCTTGTCTGAACAGTTCAAGGTTGGTAAAAATCAAAGCGTCCTCGAACGTGTATGGGCAAATTTCTGTGTATTCTTCCTTTTCTTTATTCCACTTCACACTGATCGGTGTCTGAAAAGCTATTCTAACGTTATCTACAGTCTTCTCTTTTCCATCAAGTGCCATAAGATCATCAATCAACACCTTACCAGGTAACCAATTCTGTACCGATGGATTACCAGTCTTATACCCCTTTCCTTTAGCTGTAATCACGGACACTTGCTTTTCTTTCCCATCATTAGCAATAGTTTCCGTGGCGTCAATGTCTGTCACTATTAATGTTGGGATTCCTATCTTATCAATCAAATTACGGAAACTATGTGCATGACGTCCATTCACCTCGATAACAGAAATATAATAAGAATCCAAGTCTGCTTTGGTGAGGAAACTCGGAACAAGAATCTTTTCTGCTGGTCCCTCTACCAATATTACAGCATCAGCAAAGAATATATCACAATGCGTTAGACGTATATATCTTGTAACGAATTGTTCAGTTTCATCATCAGGCCCAAATGTACTTGACAAATTAATTACGTTGGAAACAGGAATCTTATCACCTGCATCCGTCACTCGTCGGAAGTAACGCATGCAGTTCAAGTCGAGTTCGTTGACCACATGGTTAGAGTGCGTACTTAGAACTAGTTGGGTTTTAAGCCACGGATGATCCTTGATTACCTGGTTATTACATAGGGCCTCAAATGCTTTCTTCACAAACACTTGTTGCGCCTGTGCATGGAGATGTGCTTCTGGTTCTTCTACAAAAACCAAATGGATAGGTTCTATATTCTTTCCTTCACTTAACGTCTTTAACCACTTCTCCCTAAAGTCCATCAACTTCAGGTATATTGAAATCAGATTCCGATAACCTAATCCATTATATTTCTCAGGCAAAGCCAATTCAGCCATACCTTGAATAGCGAACTGTACTGCTGAGTCATGTTTAATGGCCTCCTCAATTTGAATCTTACTGCGTATCTTAATTTCAGGGTTCTGAAATCCGGGATAATTGATGTTCCTCAGTTCTTTGACTGGTGTTTCAAAAGTCTTGGTCAGTTTTGCATCGTAAGTCTCGTTTGCCTTAGCAATTCCGCTTACCAGTTCTAAATCACTCGGCATCAAAACTTCCTCTTCCGAATTTGAGTTAGAATAATACTTCTGAAACTGCTTCGACAATGTATCAATATCGCTATCGGATTGACCTTCTGGATCAGAGAAATCCCTTGAGGCTAAAATGGTATCCACTCTTATTAGTTCCTCCAAAGGATTCTTATCGAGAGCTTTGTCAGGAGTTGGCTGAACCTTATCCTCGTCAGCAGGTTCTATAGCAGGATCAATAATATAGTATTTTACATCGAAGTAATCTCTGAGATTGGAACCTTTACCCAAGAAATCACATAGATTTATTGGATACAAATTTGGTGAAGATGCTTTTTCCCATTCTTCTGTTGCTTGTAGAGCAAGCGCTTTCCTTTTTGCCTCTTTGTATGCAGAATATAACGTAGTTACATCCTTGGGTACATATTGTCCACGGACACCGACTTTTTTGCCATCCCAAGTACTAAGCGATGGAATTAAGTGATTGACTTTATATTGTTCCCCGTCAGCCACATCCATCCAAATATCCAGTGATGGAACAATATCATCCCATTGATGTGAATCTAACAAGGTGTCATCAACGGGGTCTTTTGCCAACCATTTATCACCAAGCTCATCAATCAATGCCCAGTTTGTAGCTGTAAATTCCTTCAACGTGAACTTTTCGTTGCTTTTCAGAAACCATACAATGGCACTTATGAAAGAAGTTTTTCCACTATTATTAGCGCCAACGAACACAGTTTCTTTCTCACCAAAGTCTATATGGCAATTTTTAAGCTTTCTAAAATTTCTGATATGAATCGACTGTATTTTCATACTGTGTAAAGCAAAAAACTTATTGTATAAATCTTACTTCTTATTTCTCGATCGTGTATAATAGCCTTGTTAGTCAACAAGGTCCATGATCTTCTCCATCGTAGTGTCTGTAAACGTATGCCAGATATCGAGTTGTATTTTCTTGTAATCTTCGAACAACTGACCGACACGTTCAATCTCAAACACAAGTCGGAGGTCATTTTTGTCCTCATTTTCTTGCCCTTCCTTGCGATAGCCAAGTCGAGCAATCTTGATATAGTAAAGATCGCGAATTCCTTTTCCAGAGAGGTACGGCATGAAGTAGTAGAGCTTGTTGAGCGCAACAGTTGTAGGAAACTTTTTGCCTGTGTAATAAATCTTTGCAGAACCATCAACATATTGTTCCCAATTGTCCTTCTTGACGTTGCAAATGAGGAGGTTTTTTGCAAGGTCGATTGGCAAGTTATGACGAATGCTCTTCGTATTGTACTCAAGTTCAATGTCCTCACGAACCATGGAATTTTGTATGATTGGCTCAAGGTCGTATTGCTCGAAGAGGTCGAGGAAATTTAATTGCATGTGCTTCACCTTTTCTGTTTTTTTCTTCTCCATAGACTTTTCAAGTGTCTCACGAGTCAAACGACGATTGATGATTTTGTGCCAAATTGAACGAGCCAGTTTGACCTCTTCTTCAGACAATCCCATACCTTGGCGCAAAATGATTTCATCGGTGTAATCAAGGATTTCATCAGCACTCGCTTTTCTACGAAGCATTCGATCAAGAGTATCAAATATTTTCATTCTCTTCTCTATATGGCAAATAGATACCTCCGACCTCGCTTGGCATGAGTTCAAGGCATCCACCGCCAAAGTTGCGTCCGAGAATCTCCGCAAAGGCAAACGAGAGTGAGTTATAGTAACTTGCAACAAATGCTTTCTTGTTCACACTATCTTTGATGAAGACTCTGTGCATAGTATCCGTAGTGTATGCACCAGCCTCGTTGAGCACAAACTTCGGATAGAGGTTGTTACGACGGAGGAATAATGCGTCTGAAAGTTTTATGGAAGGAATAACCCACCATTGTTCTCGAATGCTGGTCTTGTAGCCTTTATCAATGTCAGCAGCTTCACCGCTTTCAAGGTAAGCCTTCACACCTTCGTTGCCGTTCTCTTTGGCATCAGGAGTGAATACCAGAAGATGAGCTTTCGCCTCAGAAGCGACATTCGCTTTCCAATCACGTTTAGTGAAACAAAGGCTATTCACTTGCACACTTCTACCGACCATCGGACGAGCGTATTCTTCCAATTGGTACATGCTAACTATCGATTGTGGCACGGTGAAGAAATCATTTGAGCCGGTTGTAATACCTACCTCTACATTTGCAAATGAAGAAATAGTTGTGGCTTTTTTGACTTTGCCGAGCAGATCAAGTTCCTTTTTATCCAGGAAGTAATAGGTCCACTTGTCTGTGTGGAAGTCAATATCTTTACTTGGAAACTTCAACTGATGAGGATCGAGTGCTAAAAGTCTCTCTGTGTCCGTAACCTCAATGTGCTCTATCTTATGCTCGTTTGTACCATTCTTTTCGCAAAGAAGCAGAACTACCTCCTGCTGAATTTCCTCAAAAACAAGGTTCTCAAAAGAAATAATGTTTATCTTGTTGAAGGTCTTTGCAAGATACTTACGGAGTTGCTGTGCGTACTTCACCATAAGCAATTCAGAAGGAATTACAAATCCCATCTTACCATTGTCACGAAGAAGCTGAGTGCAACCAACGACGAATGTCACCCACGCATTTGTGAGTTTCGTACGTTTGAGTTTTGCATTCTGGAAGATTTCGTCTGCAAGCTTTTGCTGTGCAGCATCATAATACTGATAACGTATAAACGGAGGATTGCCGACAACAAGGTCAAATCGTTTTTCTGTGTCAAGACAGAAACGATGAAAATCCTGGTTAACAACCTCCGAATCGTGCAGACCAAGAGCGCGTGCCTTGTCTGCCTCTGCTGCTTCGTATTCAACTGCGGTTACTGTATTGAAAAGCATGTTTTCATCACGCATACACTCCAAGAACACACCATCACCACAACTTGGCTCCAGTATGTCAGCATCTTTTCCACCATTAATACCCCAATGCAGTATGAACGATGCGATGGCAGGTGGAGTGTAGTATGCTCCTCTTAGTTTTTCCGCGGATGCGTTTTTAATCAGTTGCATATAGTTCTTTGATTTTAGGGATTAATGAGACTTCCTCTTCGGTCATTCCGTAGAGGTTGTTTATCGCTTGTTGCTGTTCCTCCTTGAGTAATTCAAACTGTCGTTTCAAAGGTGTAGCCTTTCGTGCATTGTTTCCATTGGCTGCTATTCTATCTCCGAGCGAGATGAGCGACTTCTGACGTTCAACGATTTCTTTGTGTGCAGCGACATCAGCAAGATTGTTGAAATCAATAGTGCGTACAGGAATCTGCTTCAACACTTTTGTTCCACGAGCGATGAAGCCACCTCTAAATATTTCACCGTAAAGGGATGCTAGCCATTCTCCCTGAATTGATCCAAGTATAGCTTGTATGTAATAGATGGAGTATTGGCTATCCGCAGGAATACTTACAAGACAATACCCTGCAGTACCGCCAGAAGAAACTAACGTGCCATTTGTGTCAACTGCGTACTTGTTCTCCTGAGCCAAAACACCGACTATTATCTTCTCAGCAATCTCACATGCTTCAAGGCTCTGATGGCGACCAAAACGATGCCATTCGTTTGCAGTAGTAGGTGCTGGCTTAATGTCTCTGTCAGGACGGTCAAGCTCTGATTTGATTACACTAAGGTAATTGTAGAAATAAGGGTATTTACGCTGGATTGTACTAAGTTTTATCACATCCAGTTTGCCATCAGTTCTTCTCTTGTATGGGAAAATTACTCGTGCATTTGGCTTGAATGTACGATAGGTGTTGAGAGAGTCATCACCAGACACCGTCTTGAAGTAAGGTTTTGTAACCTTCTTCTCAATCTGATAAAGTTGCTTGTTATACTTGAAATAGTAATACTGTCTATCCTCGCTTTCTGGTTGGAAAATATACTCCTTGTTTGCACTCGTTTGGATGCCATTAAAAATATAATCGTCACCTACGATTTCGCTTAAAGGAAGACTTTGAGTTGAAATATGATTCAGAATAGACTGCAATCTATCAGAACAAAGAACCCATGTTTCTTCTCCCATACGGCTTATATTTCGCTCGTTTTCTGAGAATGAAGTCCAATCGCGAACTTTCCATTTTGCCAAACTATCAACTTCTGAATACGTGAATGAGTCATTTTCTTTGTTTTGCAGAACAATGATGCATGAATAGGTGGATTTGTCGGAAAAAACCTGATGAGCGCCAAATGAAGTAATTGCCTTGATGCTCTTGTTGGAAGAAATGTATTTGCGCAGCTCTTTGCCAGCACCAACCTTCATAAATTTACTTGGCACTATATATCCCATTGCACCATCTTCTTTCAATAGCTTGAATGCACGTTCAACAAAGAGGAAATACTTATCGTATTGCTTGTAAGCGCTCTTGTAGCGTTTTGGATAAAGCTTGTGTTCCTTAGGGGTAAAGACCTTAATGTCCTCTGTCTTCATGTACGGAGGATTACCAATAATGTAGTGAAACTTGCGCTCTCCAAAGTCAAAAGGATTGATCTCTTCAACTTGATTGTCTGGGACATCAGAGGATTCAAGCAAACTATTGCCATAGAAGATGTTATCATCAAGATTAGGCAATACTGGATGGAATGATGCAATTGTTGAATCATCTTCTTCTTCAAGAAGTTTCAACAAAAGACCTAACTTACAAGCTTCAACAGCATTGAAATCTTTATCAACGCCATAGATACAACTCATGAGTACGTTACGCTTAACCTCAAATTTTAGTTTGAAGGTATTTACGTCTGTTTGAATCAGTTTACTCTTGTCATTAACCGTGTAGAAGTCAACTAACGCATCACAAAGAATCTGAAATGTTTCCAATAGGAACGCACCAGAACCACAAGCAATGTCAGCACATTTAAGACTTAGAATCTGTTTGTCTGTCAGATGTGCAAGATTATCCTTCATTGTCTGACGAAGAATTTCACGTACAATGAAGTTTGGAGTGGTTACGATGTCTCTATCCTCATTCTCGGGTTTATTGACAATGCTCAACTGACCATCAACTACAGCAAGTCTCTGTGACAGAAAAATCTCGTAAATCTTGCCGAGTATGTCAGACGAAAGAACCGCAAACGAATAAGGACTTTGAGGGAAATAGAGTTCACGAATGATTGACCAAAACGAAGAACTTACATTGCCAATGATTTCTGCAGATAGTTTTTCCTCGAAAAGACCTGAATTGTAGCGAGAGTCAGCAGCCTTGAACTTTGCAATCAGTTCCTGATAGCTGTTGTGGTCAGCAATCTGCAATAAGCTTTGGTACGTTTCGATGTTTCTGTCTTCGCATACACGAAGGAAAAGGATCTTGTTTATGTAGCTCTGAACCACATCACCAAGTTCCTCCATTTCGATTTCTGGGTTACAGTTCAGAATCTCTTTTCCGAGCATCAAACGCCAATTATTAATCTGCTGTAAGAAGAGCTCATCAACCGATTTGTGATTCACGTTTGCTTCAATCTCACTCCACACCTCATCAAAGTGACCAGAATACACAGATTCCTTGCCGAGGTACTCCAAAAGTTCCTCAGCTGCATCTTCGTAATCGGTGTATTTGTATTCGCGGACAATAGCCTTGACACGAGTGTCATTCTGTTCTACTGGATAAGAAGTATCATAAATATAAAGGTGCTCAAAGTTGCTTAATACGCTTATCTTCAAACCAGCAGTAAAACCATAACGACGAACTTGCTTTGCAGGATCATCTTCACGCTCAATATGGACGCATGGTTTTTTCGCTTCAAGGAAGAACTTACGCTCGCCAAAAAGGCGGAAAGTGTAGTCAGGTTTCTTCGTATGGGAAGCTGCATTTGCTTTCAGAGGTTCTTCAAGCAAGACTTCACGCTCATTGGTATTCTTGCCAGCAGAATTACGAATGTCCCAACCCATAATCTCGAACAATGGGTCAAGGAACTCGTTTCTCACCTGAGTTTCATTGAAACGCGATGTGCGATAAACCTCCTTGCCTTGCTCGTATTTCTGGACGAGAGTTCGTATTTTGTTTTTTATTTCGTTTATCATAAGATTTTATAATGACGTATTTTAGACTATCTGTCAGATTCCTTTCTCAATTCATTTAACGTTTTGCCCTTGTAGCTAAAGTACTTAGGCCCTTGATAAACCC
Source organism: uncultured Oscillospiraceae bacterium (assembly GCA_964345325.1). Classification (GTDB taxonomy): domain Bacteria; phylum Bacillota; class Clostridia; order Christensenellales; family Aristaeellaceae; genus CAYFRC01. The sequence goes on along the minus strand of CAYFRC010000053.1, from coordinate 728 downwards.
CCGAAGAGTTTTGCTTATTTTCTGGCAAAAATTCACGTGTAAAGGCTGAGAGAGACCAAAGGCGGTCTTGGTATTCCACTTTATTATCTGATGCCACGGTGACAGACAGGTTCAATTCATCGAAGACAACTGTATCACCAACATTTAGACCAATCATGTGGAACTTAAATGCTGGTTTCTGCGCTCTGCGTTTATTCTCTTTGCTGTTTTCTTCTACCTTAAATTAGCAGACTTATAATTTTACAAGAAAGCAAATCATTAGATAACAATAAATTATCCAATGATTGCATATGTCAGGAAATTCACTTACCTTAGTGCTGCTTAAAACTCAAATAAAGAATATCTGACATATGGCAAAGGTAAACATAAAATCTGAGAAAATCACTTCTTTCGGAGGAATTTATTACGCAAGCAAGGCTTTTTATGCACTTTCACTTGACAAAGTCATCAACGGCACTCTTGGTGTTCGCAGCTCCACCTACAACGGCTACCAGTGGGACGAGATAATGTCAGCCATGTCTGACGTGTTCCTCTGTGGCGGTGACTGCGTGGAAGATGTCAACAGATGCGAGTGCCACCTGCGGAAATCTCCAGAAGTCCGAATACCAACGAGCCACACAATCGGGCGTGCCATAAAGGAACTCGCCAATGAAGATCTGAAATACAAGTCTTCGTCAGGCAATGTGTTCAGATTCAACACCAACCCAAGACTCAATGACCTTCTGATG
>CAYFRC010000052.1:0-10513 GCA_964345325.1 uncultured Oscillospiraceae bacterium | reverse complement strand
CGCTACCTGCGCTCGGAATGGGGGAAGGCACTGCGCGGCGAGACCACGCGCGACTGCCGCCAGGGCTGCACGGGCTGCGGCGTAAAGCGGTATAAGGGGGCGTGCGTATGAGGGCGATGTACCGGTTCGGAAAACGCGACAGGCTCAAGTTCGTGTCGCACCTCGATTTGCAGCGCTTCTTCCAGATGGCGGTTCGGAGAACGGATCTTCCGATCGCGTATTCGCAGGGCTTCAATCCGCACCCGCTGATTTCGTTTGCGAGCGCGCTCGCCATGGGATGGACGAGCGATGCGGAAATCGTCGACATCCGTTTCTCCGAAAACGTGACGAAGGATATCGCCATGAACGAGATGCTCACGGCGCTGCCGCCGGATCTTCCGCTGTATCAGGTGCGCCTCGTGGACGACAGATATCCCGCAGCGATGGCGGTGGTGAAGATGGCGGATTATACGATTACGGCAGACCGCAATATGACGGAAGCCGCCGAGAAGTTTTTATCGCTTGCGGAGTGTATCGCCCTGCGCAAGACGAAAAAAGGCGAAAAGCCGACCGACGTCCGTCCGATGTGTCGCGCGCTTTTCGTCGAAAAGACGGACTTCGGTAGCATTATCAAAACGCGGCTCATGCTTACTGAGACGGAGACCTTCAAGCCTGATCTCCTCATGCGAACGCTCGCATCGGTTGCAGATATGGAAGAACCTGCATTTTCCATACACAGGACGTGCCTCTTGGGGCAGACGGCGGACGGGCAAGCCGTTCCCGTCATGGAATTGTGACAGATGGACAAGCAGCTTTTGATCGAGTGTTCCCGCGCCGAGACCCGCCTTTGCGTATTGGAGGATATGAAGCTTGCAGAGCTTTATATCGAGCGAAAGGGAACGGAAAAGCTCGCGGGAAACATCTACGTCGGGCGCGTCGAAAACGTGTTACCGGGAATGAACGCGGCATTTATCGACATCGGGCAGGACAAAAACGGTTTTCTGTACGCGGACGACATACAGATTGACGCGCGCGATTTCGAGGGCGCATCCATCAAGTTGCCGATTCAAAAGAGATTAAAGCGCGGGCAGGAAATCGTCGTCCAGGTCGCAAAGGACGCCGTCGGGACAAAGGGCGCACGGCTTTCGTGCAACATAACCCTTCCGGGAAGGCTCACGGTGCTATTGCCGAGCGTCGCCTATACGGGCGTTTCGCGCCGCATTGAAGCCGAAAGCGAACGCGTGCGACTAAAGGCTCTCGCGGATGTGATTTGCCCGAGCGGTATGGGGCTTATTTTCCGAACGGCAGCGGAAGGCGCGGATGAGGAAGAACTCCGGCAGGATGTGCAATACCTCGTGCGGCTTTGGGAAAACATCAGCAGGCGGGGGAGACACATCGTCGCGCCGGCGCTCCTCCATGCAGACGGAGACCTTCTGTACCGCGCGGTTCGCGACATGCTTTTGCCCGACGTAACGCGCGTATTGATCGATGACGAAGCGCAGGCGAAGGTTTTGCAGGAACACGCGAAGATGCTTTCTGAAGATCTTGCCGATCGCATCGAAGTCTATGCGAAAGACGTTCCCATGGCGACCCTGTACGGCATTGAGTCGCAGGTAGAAAAGGCACTTTCGCGCAAGGTGTGGCTCAAAAGCGGCGGCTATCTCGTGATCGACCATGCCGAAGCGCTCACCGCGATCGACGTCAACACCGGAAAATTCACCGGCAAGACCGACCTTTCCGACACGGTGTTTCGCATCAACTGCGAGGCTGCGGAGGAAATCGTGCGACAGCTTCGCCTGCGCGACATCGGCGGTATCATCGTGATCGACTTCATCGACATGGACAAGGCGGAGCAAAGGGAAAACCTCCTCGCCCTGTTCGCAGCGGAACTGAAAAAAGATCATACAAAGACCAATCTCGTGGGGCTTACGTCGCTCGGCCTCGTCGAGATGACGCGCAAGAAGGTTCGCCAGCCGCTGCACAGTATTCTGAAGCATCCATGCCCCGTATGCGACGGCACGGGCATGACAGAAACGAATGAAACTAAGGCGATAGCCGCCCTGCGCGCCCTGAAGGCGCGAATCGGGCAGGCAAGCGCCTTTCTGGTGGAAACGGACAAGGGCACCGCGGGGCAGATGCTCCTCTTGGGCGCCGACAGAGGCGTTCGCGCCTATGTGCGCGCGGCGACGAATCTTCGCGGAGAAGTGTTTCGCATCGCGCCGATATCGGAAGAGGCCTTGCCGCAGGACGCAAAATTGATTCCCGCACTATCATAATATAAAGAAGGTACTCTATGAAAAAGACGGAATACATTGCAGATGAAGAGCTCCTTTTGCAGAGACAATATGCACAGAAAGTAAGGGCGCTTTTGCCCGAGGGAAGAACCTATCACATCGCAACCCTCGGCTGCCAAATGAATGTTCGCGACAGCGAAACCATCGCAGGGCTGCTCGAAGAAATGGGCTTTTCCGTGGCGGAATCGAAGGAAAGCGCCGATTTGGTGCTGTACAACACCTGCTGCATACGCGAAAACGCGGAAAACAAGGCGCTCGGCAATGTGATATGGCTCAAGGAGCTGAAAAAGGAACGGCCCGATATGCTCATCTGCGTCGGCGGGTGCATGATGCAGGAGGAAGGCGTCGCCGAAAAGCTCAGCGCCTCCTATCCCTTTATCGACGTAATCTTCGGCACGCACAATACACACCGCCTGCCGCAGCTCGTCCATCGCGCGCTGACGGAAAACGAGCCCGCCGTCGAAATCATACATGAAGACGGCTCGATCTGCGAAGGGCTGCCCGCAAAGCGGAGCGATACGGTGAGCGCATTCGTCAACATCATGTACGGCTGCGACAATTTTTGCTCATACTGCATCGTTCCGTATGTTCGCGGGCGCGAGCGCTCGCGGCGGGAAGAGGATATCTTGGACGAAGTGAAATCCCTGCGCGACGAAGGCGTTCAGGAGATCATGCTCTTGGGACAGAATGTGAATTCCTACGGCGGCGGGGGAAATGCGTTCGCGGAACTGCTCTACAAGGTAAATGCGCTCGAAATTCCGCGCATCCGCTTCATGACATCCCACCCCAAGGACTTATCGGACGCACTGATTGACGCGATATCGTCCCTCCCGCACGTATGCAACCAGCTCCACCTGCCCGTGCAGTCGGGAAACGACCGAATACTACGGCTTATGAACCGCAGATACACCCGCGAGAGGTATTTCGATCTCGTCCAAAAACTTCGAAGTGCGTCCCCTGAGATCGGGCTTACGACGGACACCATCGTCGGCTTTCCGGGGGAGACGGAAGAGGAATTCGAAGATACCCTCTCTCTCATCAAAACGGTGCGGTTCGATGCGGCATATACCTTCATCTATTCCAAAAGGCGGGGAACACCCGCCGCGAAAATGGAGGACGGGGTTTCCGACGAAGAAAAGACGGAGCGCATCATACGCCTGATCTCTGCGCAGCAGGAGATAACGCGCGAAATACTAAAGCGTGAGATCGGAAAGACAATTCCCGTGCTCGTCGAATCCGCCTCCGCGCGCGACGCGGGAAGCATATGCGGCAAGACGGAGCGCGGGCAGATGGTCAACTTCCAAGGGGACGCGGCAGACATCGGGAAGATCCTCCCAATCCGCATCGTATCCGCAGGAAAGAACACGTTGCGAGGCATCAAATTACAATAAGCAAAGGGGATATCGCTATGAATTTGGTTTTTACAAAGACGCGCGAGCTCGGTGAAGCGCTCATGATGAGCGAGGAATACAAGGCGATGAAGGACGCCGAGGCAAAGGCGATGGGAAACGCGAAGGCGGCATTGCTCATGGGAAAGCTTCTGGAAACGCGCCAGACCGTCGAAGGCATGCTCATCGAGGCGGACTGCGATGGGGAAGCTCTCAGGCGCCTGTCCGGCGAAATGGACGCGCTGCAGGAGGAATTGCAGGCCATCGACGACGTGCAGGAACTCACCCGTACGCGCGACAAGTTCTCCCAGCTCATCGCGCAGGTAAATAAGGTGTTGCAGTTTATCATCACAGGCGAAATGCCCTCCGATGAGGAAGAAGACGGTTTCGGCGGAACCTGCTCGGGCAACTGCGCTTCCTGCGGTGGGGCCTGCAGCAAGCCGAATTGACGATAGAATAGGAGCGTTCCCATGCCGCTTTCACCGATGATGCGCCAGTATCTGCAAACGAAGGAAGAGAACCCGGGCTGTATCGTTTTTTTCAGGCTGGGCGATTTCTATGAAATGTTCTTTGAGGACGCGATACTCGTCTCCAAAGAGTTAGAGCTGACGCTCACCGGCAAGGACTGCGGCCTCAAGGAGCGCGCGCCCATGTGCGGCGTGCCGTATCACGCGGCGGACACCTATGTCGCGCGGCTCATCGAAAAGGGGTACCGCGTCGCGATCTGCGAGCAGGTGTCCGATCCCGCGCTCTCCAAGGGACTCGTCGAGCGGGCGGTCACGCGCATCGTATCCCCGGGGACGATCGTCAACGCCGAATTGTTGGACGAAAAGCGCGCGAGCTATATTCTCGCCGTATCGCAGCACAGGGGGCAATGCGGCTTCGCGTTTTGCGACGTATCCACGGGCGAAATGCAGACGTATCAGGCGCCTATGAAGGACCTTGCGGACGAATTGCGCAGCATCTCCCCGCGTGAAATCGTGGCTGCGGATAAAGAAGGGCTTACCACATTCGACGTTCCCGTAACGGAGATAGGGGAGGAGCGCTTTTCCTTCGCCGCGTCGCAAAAGGCGCTGCTCGCGCACTTCTCCGCGCAAAACCTTTCGGAATTGGGCTTGGAAGGGCAAAGGGCGTGCGTCATGGCATCGGGGGCGCTCCTCTGGTACCTTGAGGAGACGCAAAAGAACAGCCTTGCGCATATCCTCCGCATACGGTATTATCACAAAGAGCGGCACATGATGCTGGACAACGTCGCCTCCGCCAATCTGGAGCTGACAGAGACCATCCGCAGCAAATCCCGCAAGGGCTCGCTCTTGGGGGTGTTGGACAGAACCGTAACCAGCATGGGTTCGAGGCAGCTTCGCGCATGGGTGGAACGCCCTTTGCAGGACAAGGCGGAGATCGAAAAGCGGCTCGATGCGGTCGAGGAGTTCCTTTCCGCCCCGTTCCGCGCGGATTCCCTGCGCGACGCACTTTCGGGCGTCTACGACGTCGAGCGGCTCCTGAGCAAAATCGCCTACGAAAGCGTCAATGCGCGGGATTGCCTCGCGATCTTGAGGACGCTTCTCGCGATCCCGGAGATTAAGGGGCAGCTGCAAATGCTGTCCGCGCAGGCGGTTTCGGAGTTACTGTCCCAGATGGACGACATGGTAGACCTCAAGTCCCTCCTCGAGCGGGCGATCTCCGAGGACGCGCCGCTTCAGATGAAGGACGGCGGCATCTTCCGCGAGGGCTATAACGAAACGCTCGACACCTACCGCGCCGCCTCCGCGAACGGCAAGCAATGGCTGAGCGATTTGGAAGCGCGTGAACGGGATAAGACCGGCATCAAGAACCTCAAGATCGGTTACAACCGCGTGTTCGGCTACTATATCGAGGTCACAAAGTCCTATTACGATCTCGTACCGAAGGACTACGTGCGCAAGCAGACGCTCGCGAACTGCGAACGCTTTCTGACGGACGAGCTGAAAAAACTTGAAGATACGATTTTGGGCGCAGAGGACAACGCGCTGCGCCTCGAAACGGAACTGTTTGCGGGAATCCGCGAAATTCTCAAGGGCGACCTCGCGCGGCTGCAGAGCCTTGCTGAAGCCTTGAAATCGCTGGACGCGCTGCTCTCGCTCGCGCAGATCGCGCGGGAAGAGGACTATGTGCGCCCCGAAGTCAACGAAGACGGCATCCTCGAAATCGCGGACGGCCGCCATCCCGTCGTGGAAAATGCCATCGGGCGGGAGAAATTCGTCCCCAACGACACATCGCTCGACAGGGCGCGCCGCGTGATGATCATCACGGGTCCGAACATGGCGGGAAAGAGCACCTATATGCGGCAGGTGGCGCTGATCGTGCTCATGGCGCACGTCGGTTCCTTTGTGCCCGCCTTGCGCGCGAACATCCCCATCACGGACAGGATTTTCACCCGCATCGGCGCCTCGGACGACCTGTATAAGGGGCAGTCCACCTTCATGGTCGAAATGCAGGAGCTTGCGACGATCCTGAAATACGCCACAGAAAAGAGCCTTTTGATCCTCGACGAGGTCGGGCGCGGCACCTCCACGTTCGACGGGCTTTCGGTCGCGTGGGCTGCGGTCGAGCACATCGCGACAAAGACGCGCGCGCTCACGCTGTTCGCGACGCACTATCACGAGCTTTCCGAGCTCGAAGGACAGCTCGATGGCGTCGCAAACTATCGCATCACGGCGAAGGAAATGAGCGACCAGGTGGTATTTCTGCGCAAGATCGTAAAGGGCAGCGCCGACAAGAGCTACGGCATCGCGGTCGCATCGCTCGCAGGGCTCCCCGCGTCCCTCACGAACCGCGCGCGGCAGATCATGGCGCGGCTCGAGGTGGACGATATCGCCAAGGGCGGCATGGGGAAGAGCATCCTGGACACGCGGAAAAACGCAGGCAACAGGCAAGTGGATCTTTTGGATTTCAAACCGATGGAACTCATCGAGGAGATTCGCAAATTGGACGTCATGTCCATGTCGCCGATCGAGGCGCTGAATGAATTGTTCGCGCTCAACGAAAAGGCGAGGCGAATCTGACAAATGGGGGAGGCCCAATGATACAGATATTGAGTGCGGAAACCGCCATGCGCATCGCGGCGGGGGAGGTCGTCGAAAGGCCGTCCTCCGTCGCCAAGGAATTGCTGGAAAACGCGCTGGACGCGGGCTCGACGAGCGTAACCGTCGAACTCGACGGCGGCGGCATTTCCCTTTTGCGCGTTACGGACAACGGCTGCGGGATCGCGCCGAACGAGGCGCGACTCGCGTTTGAAAACCATGCGACATCCAAAATACGAAACGCTTCGGATTTGGACGATATCCGCTCGTTCGGCTTTCGCGGGGAGGCGCTGCCATCGATCGCATCCGTGGCTAAAGTCGAGATGACGACGCGCGTCAAGGGCGCGGCACACGGCGTAAAGCTCTCCATCGAAGGCGGAAAATTCTTAGGCATTTCCGACGTTGGCTGCCCCGAGGGCACGACCATCGTCATACGGGATCTCTTTTTCAACACGCCCGTAAGATATGCGTTTTTGCGGAAACCCTCCTACGAAGCAGGGATTGTCATGGACACCGTGCAGAAATTGATGCTGGGCAATCCCGCCGTCGCGATTCGCCTGATCAACGCAAAAAAGACCGTCTGCCAAAGCTACGGCGACGGGGACCTTCGCCACGCGGCGCTCTCCGTCTTCGGGAGGGAGACCGCCTCCCGCATGATCGAGATCGACGAATCCTCAGGCAGCTACCGCCTTTGGGGACTCATCGGCGTCGGCGACTGCGCAAAGACGACGCGCGGCGCACAGTCGTTTTTCATCAACGGCAGGCTCGTGCGCTGCCCCATGCTCGCGCAGGCTTTGGAGGAGGCGTGCAGGGGGCAGGTGACGGTCGGCATGTACCCGATGTGCGCGCTGCAAGTATCCATTCCGCCGCACAGCGTGGACGTAAACGTGCATCCCAGCAAATTGGAGGTGCGCTTCCGCGACGAATTCGCTACGAGGCAGACGTTTTCCGACCTGTTGCATCGGGCGCTTGCGAACGACGAAACGCCCATGCTGACGGAGGAAAGCATCCGCCAACCCGTCATCGAAGAAGCAAAACGGCCCGAGATACGCACGGAGATTCGACAGACGGAAATGCCCCTGAAAATCGAACAGAGCGCACCCCAAGAAATTCCGCATATCGAGCGCGCGCCGATGCCTGTTTTGAGGGAGATGCCGCACCAAGCGCCCTCCGTCTTGCGGGAGGCGGAGCCGCAGCCGGAAAATGCGTTTCAGCCGCAAATCTCCTACCGCGTGATCGGCACGCTGTTCGATACGTATCTCCTCTTGGAGGCGGAAAATGCGCTCGTGATGATCGACCAGCACGCGGCGCATGAGCGCATCCTCTACGAGCGCCTCATGACGCAACTCGACATGGGCATCAAATCCCAGCCCCTGCTGACGCCGATCGTCCTTTCCGCCACGAAGAGGGAACAGGCGATTCTGACCGAGCAGCGGGAGCTTCTGCTCTCCGCCGGATACGATGTGGAGCCCTTCGGCGAGCGCGACGTGCGCGTCCTCGCGGTGCCGTTTGTCATGGGCAGGGCGGAGCTCGCGCCGCTTTTTATGGAACTGATCGAAAGCCTCGATACGCTCAAAAGCGCCACACTCGATATACGCCGCGAGCAGATCATACAGCTTTCGTGCAAAAAGGCGATCAAGGGGGGAGATCGCTTAAAGGAAGCGGAGATCGAGGCGCTTCTGAAAGATCTGCAGGAGACGGGCGCGCCGGCGACCTGCCCCCACGGAAGGCCGGTTCTGCGCGTTCTTACAAAAAACGAGATGGAGAGGATGTTCAAACGGCGACAATAGACAGGCAGCTGCTCGTAATCGCGGGGCCGACCGCCTCGGGAAAATCCGGCGTAGCGGTCGAACTCTGCCGCATTTTGGACGGCGAGGTCGTATCCTGCGATTCCATGCAAATCTATAAGAAAATGGACATCGGCACCGCAAAAATCCGCCCAGAAGAAATGTGCGGCATCCCGCACCATATGCTGAGCGTCTTGGAGCCGTTTGAGGAAAACTCCGCGGCGATATACGCAGAAATGGCAATCCCTGTTATTGAGGATATCTTCGCCCGCAACAAGCAGCCGGTTCTGTGCGGCGGCACGGGGCTGTATATCGATTCGCTCACGAAGCCGATGGGCTTTTCGGTGCGCAGCGACGAAAATGTGCGCGCAAAATGGCGCGAATACCTCGCGCGGCACGGAAAAACGACGCTCCACGACAGGCTTCGTAAAATAGACCCGCAGTCCGCGTCGCGTCTGCACGAAAACGATGTGCGGCGCGTCATCCGCGCGCTGGAGGTGTTCGATCTCACGGGAACAACGCTGACGCAGCACAGCGCCATGGACGCGGAAAAGCCGCCGCTGTATGCCGCAAAGTTCTTCGCTCTCGACTGGGGGCGCGAAACCCTCTACGAAAGGTGCGACAGGCGCGTTTTCGATATGCTTTCGCAGGGGTTGATCGACGAGGTGCGCAGCCTGTTATCCGATTCGCGCGTTCACTCCGCGCTTTCGATGCAGGCGATCGGGTACAAGGAAATTCAGCGGTACATCGCGGGGGAGTGCACGCTCGAACAGGCGATTTCGGACGTGCAGCGCGCAACGCGCAGCTACGCCAAGCGGCAGGAAACGTGGTTTCGCAGGGACAGCCGCGTCACATGGCTCGATCCGAAGGGAAAAACGCCCAAACAAATCGCAGAGGAAATCGCACAAAGGAGAAACACATGAGCATTTCGGAGCTAATCAAAGCCTGTGAAAGGGATTGTGCGCCGATTTTCCAGAAATTAGACGCAATCGAACAGATCAACACGCAAAAGGTGCTGGATGCCTTTCGCGAAGAGCGCGTATCTGCGCGCCATTTCGCGCCGACGACGGGCTACGGCTATGACGACATCGGCCGCGACACACTCGGGCGCATTTTTGCAAAGGTATTTCGGACGGAGGACGCCATCGTAAGGCCGCAGATCACCTGCGGCACGCACGCGCTCGCGCTGTGCCTCTACGGCGTTTTGCGCCCGGGAGATACGATGATTGCCGCGACGGGCAAGCCCTACGACACGCTTGAAGAGGTCATCGGGCTCGCGGGAACGCCCGGACGAGGCTCCCTCATGGAATACGGCATACAATACAAGCAGGTGGAGCTGAAGGACGATTTGCCCGACATCGACGGGATTTTGGCAGCGATCGATCCCTCGGTCAAGCTCGTCGCAATCCAGCGCTCGCGCGGCTATGCGTGGCGCGCGTCGCTTGGCGTGGATGATATCGACAAGGTCACCGCGGCAATCCACGAAAAACATCCGAACGTTTGCGTGATGGTGGACAACTGCTACGGCGAATTTACGGACGACAGGGAACCGAACGCGGACATTTTGGCGGGATCGCTCATCAAAAACCCCGGCGGCGGCATTGCGCCCACGGGCGGGTACATAGCGGGCAAATCGAAGTGGGTGGATCTCGTATCGTGCAGGCTCACATGCCCGGGCATCGCGGCAGAGGTAGGTTCCTATGCAGACAGCTATCGGCCGTTTTATCAGGGGCTGTTCATGGCGCCGCACACTACAATGCAGGCGGTAAAGACGGCGGTTCTCGCTGCGCGCGTGTTTGAGGAGATGGGCTTTCGGGTGCATCCGAAATTCGATGCCGCGCGCACGGATATCATTCAGGCGATTCGCTTCGACGACCGCGACGTTATGTTAAGTTTTTGCAAAGCGCTGCAGGCGGCATCTCCCGTGGACAGCAACGCCGTGCCCGAGCCCTGGGATATGCCGGGGTATCAGGACCCCGTCATCATGGCGGCGGGGACGTTCG
>CAYFRC010000051.1:7482-10520 GCA_964345325.1 uncultured Oscillospiraceae bacterium | reverse complement strand
CCCCATGGGGGCGATTTCTCACACCAGCAGGGCGCAGGCCGCGGGGCTGCCCGGTTGCCTTTCCAAGGTGGGGCTGGGGATATGTGCAGACCCGCGCGTTGAAGGCCCCGGCATAAACGACATCTCCAAGGACGACAGCCTGGTTCGGGTGGTGACCGTAGGCGATGAGGAATACCTCTTCTACACGCTCCCGAAATTTGACGTTGCGATTATTAAGGGCACTTCGGTGGATCCGAACGGGAACATCTCGTTTGAGAACGAATGGGTAACGGTGGATGCGCTCTCGGTAGCCCAGGCGACCAAAGCCAACAACGGGAAAGTGATCGTTCAGGTGGACCGCGTCAGCCACGCGTTCGGCCGCCCGTGGAATGTGATTGTCCCCGGCATTTTGGTGGACGCGGTGGTGGTATGCGAGCCGACGACGAAAAACAAGACCATGCACACGCTGTCCGGCGATATCCATGTACCGGTTACGCACATGCAATACTGGTTTGGGAGGATCCATGCGAACGACGAAAAACTGACAAACCGCAGCGACAGCACCGCCGACATCATCGCAAAACGCGCGCTTCGTGAGCTGAAGAACGGCGATGTGGTCAACATCGGCATAGGCATTCCCGAACGGGTGGCGATGTACGCATCGAAAACCGGGATCATCAAGGACATCAACCTGACGGTGGAATCGGGCGCAATCGGTGGGCTGCCGGCCTCGGGCCATGCTTTCGGTGCGACGATCGGTGCCGACGCGATCTACCACATGTCCATGCAGTTTGACTTTTATGACGGCGGCGGGCTGGATATCTGCTTTCTGGGTGCGTTGGAGGTCGACAGATTCGGCAATGTCAACTCCCATCGGGGCCCCAATTCGTTTGCGGGGATCGGCGGGTTTGCCAACATAGCTGCCGCCGCAAAGACCGTGGTGTTCTGCCTGACCTTTAATGCCAAGGGGCTGCAAACCGTAGAAAAGGACGGAACCGTGTGCATTCAAAGCGAAGGGAGCATTCCGAAGTTTAAGAAGGAGATCGCCAGCCTGAGCTTTTCTGCGCGGCATGCGATCAAGAACGGGCAGCGGGTGCTGTATGTGACCGAGCGCTGCGTGTTTCGCCTGACCGAAAACGGGCTCGAACTGGTCGAAGTCAATCCGGGCATCGATGTACAGCGCGACATCCTTAATCGGCTTCCCTTTGAGGTACGGGTGTCGCCCCTGTGCGATCGGGGGTAAAAGCGGTATGGATGCGATGTGCCGCGAAAAAAGTGCCGTATGGGGTTGACGGAACCGCCGGAACGTGGTATACTTTTCTTACACCGATGAGAAAGAGAAGTACCCGCGAAGGGCGGCGAACCAGCGAACCGGCGAGGGTGGAAGGCCGGAAACGCATGCTGCGCGGCGAATGGACTTTTGAGGGCGCACCGAACGATTCGGTAGGCTGCGACGTGTGTTCCGCGTTAGGGGACGGGAAAGTGATTGCTTTCCGAAAACGATATTGAAGGTGGCTTTTCTCCCTGCCCTTGAACGGACGGGGAGTATTCTTTTGGAGAAAGAGGGAAGGCAAAATGGAACAGAAGGCGAAGCGCCCCGTGATCTTCTCCGGCATCCAGCCGACGGGAACACTCACGCTGGGCAATTACATCGGCGCGCTGCGCAATTTCAAGCTGCTGGAAGATGAATACGACTGCCTGTATTCCATCGTGGATTTGCACGCGATTACGGTGCGGCAGAACCCGGCGGAACTGCGCAAGGCGTGCCTCAAGGTCATGGGGCTGTTTTTGGCGACGGGGCTGAATCCCGAAAAGAGCCTCCTCTACTTCCAGTCGCACGTGCACCAGCACGCGGAACTGAGCTGGATTTTAAACTGCTTCACCTACATGGGCGAATTGCAGCGCATGACGCAGTTTAAGGACAAGGCGGCAAAGCACGCGGACAACATCAACGCGGGACTTTTCACCTATCCCGCGCTGATGGCGGCGGATATCCTCTTGTATCAGAGCGATCTCGTGCCGATCGGCGCGGACCAGAAGCAGCATCTGGAGCTTTCGCGCGACATCGCGCAGCGGTTTAACGCGCTGTACGGCGAAACCTTCGTCGTGCCGGAGCCGTACATTCCCAAGGTGGGCGGCCGCGTGATGAGCCTTCAGGAGCCTACCCGCAAGATGAGCAAGTCCGACCCCGAGGATACTTATATTGCGATGCTCGATTCACCCGAAATCATCCGTAAAAAGGTGCGCCGCGCCGTGACGGACAGCGATTCTGCCGTGCGCTTCGACCCCGAAGAAAAGCCCGGCGTATCCAACCTCATGTCCATCATGGCGACGCTTACCGGAAAGGATATGGAAAGCATCGAACGGGAATTCGAGGGAAAAGGCTACGGCGCATTCAAGGACGCCGTTGCGGATTGCGTCATCGAAACGCTTTCCCCGATCCAGGCGCGGTATAGCGAAATCATCGCCGACAAGGCGTATCTCGAAAAGGTCATGACGGAAAGCGCCGAAAAGGCGAGCTACCTCGCCTCCAAGACCATGAGCAAGGTGCGCAGAAAAATCGGCCTCGCGGCGACAAAACTGTAAAGCGTAAAGTTTTAACAAATTCGGATGCAGAAATTGACAGTCCGAAAACGGAAAACGCTTGCGAAAAACCGCACTGTGCGGTAAAATAGAGTAGACTTAAATATTAGGAGGTTTCTATACATGATCAAGATTGGGATTAATGGTTTCGGCCGCATCGGCAGGCTCGTTTTCCGCGCCAGCCTCGACAACAAGAACGTGGAAGTCGTCGGCATCAACGACCTGATCACGCCGGATTACATGGCGTATATGCTCAAGTATGACACCGTACACGGCCGCTTCAAGGGCACCGTCGATTACACCGACAAGTCCATCATCGTCAACGGGCACGAAATCCCCGTGTTCTGCGAGAAGAATCCCGCGGACCTGCCCTGGGCCAAGGTCGGCGCGGAATACGTCGTGGAGTCCACCGGTCTCTTCCTGACGAAGGAAAAGGCGCAGGGCCACATCGATGCCGGCGCGAAGCACGTCATCAT
>CAYFRC010000051.1:6301-7472 GCA_964345325.1 uncultured Oscillospiraceae bacterium | reverse complement strand
CACCCCCATGTTCGTCATGGGCGTGAACAACACCAAGTACACCTCCGACATGACCTTCGTGTCAATGGCGCCCCGCCCCCCGAGCTCCACCCCCCCCATCGCGAAGGTTCTGCATGACAATTTCGGCATCACCGACGGTCTCATGACCACCGTACACGCCACCACCGCGACGCAGAAGACCGTTGACGGCCCGTCCATGAAGGACTGGCGCGGCGGCCGCGCTGCTGCCGGCAACATCATCCCCTCCTCCACCGGCGCCGCGAAGGCAGTGGGCAAGGTCATTCCGTCCCTGAACGGCAAGCTGACCGGCATGTCCATGCGCGTTCCGACTCTGGACGTCTCCGTCGTCGACCTGACCGTCAACCTCGCGAAGCCCGCGAAGTATGACGAAATCTGCGCCGCGATGAAGAAGGCCGCCGAAGGCGAGCTGAAGGGCATCCTCGATTACACCGAAGACGCGGTCGTCTCCTCCGACTTCATCGGCGATGCGCACACCTCCATCTTCGACGCAAAGGCCGGCATCGCGCTGACCGACACGTTCGTCAAGGTCGTCGCGTGGTACGACAACGAGTGGGGCTACTCCAATAAGGTCGTCGATCTCATCGAGTACATGTACTCCGTGGATCACAAGTAATATCCGCTAAAACAAAAACGCGCTCTCCCGCATCGGGAGGGCGCGTTTTTTTTGTGGTGCGGGGTTATTCTGCGGGTATAAAGGTAATCCTGCCCTGTCCGTAGGGATCGGCGTATTCTGCGGGGATTTCGCCGCCGAGATACTGGGTGATGTAGGTGGCGAGCACCTGATTGTCGAGCATAACGCCGTCCTGCAGGAGCACGTTGTCCGCGAACATGGTGTAGCCGTCGCCCATGTTCTTGAGCAGGTAGTCGTGGCAGGCGAGGGTATAGGTCTTTTCGGGATCGAGCGGTTCGTCGCCGACCGTGACGTTTTGCACCCTGCGCTCGCCCTCGATGCGCGCAAACAGGCTGTTCTCGTCGAGAAGGACGGGGGAAGGCACGTCGGTATGCACCTCGAAGGTGATGCCGGAGACCTGCAGGAAGCCGCCAAACTCGCCGGGGAAGGCATGTACGCCGTAGTCGAGCACGTCCAGAATCTCATGCCCGGTTGCCTCGCCTACGCACAGGCTGTTGGCGAACGGATGCACTTGCAGCG
>CAYFRC010000051.1:4318-6291 GCA_964345325.1 uncultured Oscillospiraceae bacterium | reverse complement strand
GTCGCCGGATGCGATGTTCGTGCGGATGCCGCCGCCGTTGACGAAGGCGATGTCCGCGCCGGAGACGATGCGGTACGCGTCCGCGCACAGGTCGCCGAGGTTGGTCTCGTTGTTGCGGACGATGCGCTCATCGGTCGCGGGGTCGCGGATCACCAGATCGTAGCCCGTGTGCGCGACGACTTCGGAGAGAGCAACGTCGAGCGTTTTCATCTCATCCGCAACGGCCTTGGTGATTTCGGTATCGAGCCCAAAGAGCGCTGCCGCGGACATGGAATCGCTCCACGTGTGCAGGTCCGCAGAAATCGTGCCGTCGACCGCAAATTTCACGTAGCCGATTCCCTCGAACTTCGTGCCGCAGGCGATGCTGTGTCCGTCGAGCAGCACGTCGATTCCCGCAGTGTTCGCGAGTAGATCCGCATAGGTGTAGGGCGCGGCTTCTGCCTGATCGCCCAGATGCGCCATCGCGATGACGTAGTTCGCGCCCTCCGCGCGGGCGTTGTCCACGGCGGTCTGCACGGCTGCATAGAACGCCTCGCCGGTTTCGCCCTGGAAGAAGCCGTAGACGAAGTTGCCGTTTTCATCCTGAAAATACTTGGGCGTGGAGGACGTCAGCGTCTTGGGAGTGGATACGCCTACAAACGCGAACTTCACGCCGTCAAACTCTTTGATGACATAGGGATCGAAGACGAGTTCTCCGCCCTTGTTGAAGTTGGCGCTGATGTAGGGGAAGTTCGCCATTTTGACGAGCTCGAAAAAGCGGTCCATGGTGTAGTCGAATTCGTGGTTGCCTATGGTCGCGATGTCGTAGCCCACGGCGTTCATCAGTCGGATGATCGCCTCGCCGCGCGTCATGGTGCCCACGGTCTCTCCCTGAATGGCATCGCCGTTGTCCACGAGCAGGACGTGGTTGCCGCGCGCCGCATATGCGTCGCGCACAAGGGCGAGCCCCGCGTAGCCGAAGTTCGAGTCGATCGCGCAGTGCACGTCGCTGGTGAACAGCACGACGAGGTCGCTCTTCAGTCCGTTTGGCGTCGCCTCTTCCGCGAACGCGCCAAGGGAGGAGCAGAGTAGAACCAGCGAGAGCAGGATACCGAGCAGTTTCTTCATGGAAAAAATCAGCCTCCTTTTGTCGTTTCGATTCGTTCGGGGGACTGTATATCAAAACCCCGCGCGCCGCGAGGCGCACGGGGCTGTCAGCGTTACAAGCGCCACCAAAGCATTCCGGAAGCTTGCAGATCGTCGACGGTATAGATTCCCTTGACGTCTATGAGAACCTTTTCCGCATCGGGACCCGATTTGAAGAAGCCCTTCATGCGCTCCAGCGGCAGTGCGCGGAACTCGTTGTGCGCTACCGCGACGATCACGCAATCGGCATTTGACGCTTCTTCCATTTGTGTGAGCGTGACGCCGTATTCGCGCTGTGCGTCGCGTTCGGATGCCCACGGATCCACCACGACGGGTTCGATGCCATAGGTGTTCAACTGCCTGATGATGCCCTCGACGCCGCTGTTTCGGATATCGGGGCAGTTCTCCTTAAACGTCAGCCCGAAGATGATGATGCGGCTCTTTTTGGGCGCATGCCCCGCCTCGATCATCTTTTTTATGGCGGCATCGGCGACATAGGCGCCCATGGAATCGTTCACGATGCGCCCGTTTAGGATGATGCGGCTGTGATAGCCGAGCTTTTCCGCTTCATACGTAAAATAGTAGGGATCCACGCCGATGCAGTGCCCGCCGACGAGCCCCGGGCGGAAGCCGAGCGCGTTCCACTTCGTGTTCATGCCGTCCACGACCTCGTTGGTATCGATATCCATGCGATCGAACACCATCGCAAGCTCGTTCATGAACGCGATGTTGATGTCCCGCTGGCTGTTTTCGACGACCTTTACCGCCTCCGCCGTGCGGATGTTGGACACGGGATGCGTGCCAACTTCGATCACAAGGTCGTACACCGCCTTGATTTCCGTAAGGCT
>CAYFRC010000051.1:0-4260 GCA_964345325.1 uncultured Oscillospiraceae bacterium | reverse complement strand
ACCTTGTCGCCGGGGTTGATGCGCTCCGGACTGTAGCCGATTTTGAAGTCCACGCCGCATATAAGGCCGGATTCCCGCTCGAGGATGGGGATGCAGACATCTTCCGTGCAGCCGGGGTACACAGTGGATTCGTATACGACAATAGAGCCGGGTGTCAGATTTCTACCGATAATTTCCGACGCGCCGATGACCGGCGAAAGGTCGGGCGTGTGGTCGGTGTTCACCGGCGTGGGAACCGCGACCACATGGAATTTCGCCCTGCGCAAATCCCTTTCGTCGGAGGTGAATTCCACGGTGGTTTTGGAGATGACGTCGTCGCCCACCTCCAGCGTCGGGTCTACGCCGGATTTATACACTTTGATTTTTTCGGCGTTCAAATCGAAACCGATTACGCGAAGCCCCTTTTTTGCGAAGGCGACGGCGATCGGCATTCCCACATAGCCAAGCCCCACGAGAGACAGGCACTCCTCGCGCCTGACGAGCTTTTCAAACAACGACATTATATCTTCCTCCGATTTTCTGACAGCGCGTCCTTTGATGCGTTTTTTCTGACAATAAGTGTAGCATATTCCTTAGGGCAAGTCAATCGGCAAAGCGTTAATCCGCACGGCAGCAGGGCTGTTTGTAAAGCGACGGTTCGCCCCATGCGCAAGATTTAATTTGACAATTGACCCCGTAAATGGTAGAATAGATGCGCCTGGCTTGGAAAGGAGTTGTTTTTGATGCCTTCGAGGCTTAAAAATGCCGACAAGGTCGTCGGCACGCGCAGGCTCGTCAAGGCGCTCGAGGCGGGGCAGATTCGCATCGCGTATCTCGCGATGGACGCGGATTTGTTTATCGCCCGACAGGTACGCGGTCTTTGCGAAAAAAACAACATTCCGCTGGTCGAGGTGCGCAGCATGCAGGAATTGGGCGAGGCGTGTTCCATCGAGGTGCCCTGCGCGTCCTGCGGCATCAGGCGCTGATTTCTCTGTACTATATCTCTTCCATGGGTTGCGGAAGCGGTTATAGGAATAAAAAAACCTATTTGCTAAGGAGGTGCTTCCATGCCCACGATCAACCAATTGATCCGCAAGGGTAGGAAAAAAATCACAAGCAAGTCCACCGCGCCTATTCTGCAGAATTGCCCGCAGAAGCGCGGCGTGTGTCTGTCCGTGAAGACGCAGACGCCCAAGAAGCCGAACTCCGCGCTTCGCAAGATCGCGCGTGTACGTCTTACCAACCAGATCGAAGGTACTTGCTACATCCCGGGTATCGGCCACAACCTGCACGAGCACTCCGTCGTGTTGATTCGCAGCGGAAAGGTGCGCGACCTGCCCGGCGTCCGCTATCACATCGTTCGCGGCACGCTGGACGCAGCGGGCGTTGCAAAGCGCATGCAGGGCCGCTCCCTCTATGGCGCGAAGAGGCCCAAGAAGTAACAATCCCCAAGCACTTCCCGGCTTGTATGCCCAATCGGACGGAATCTGAGGAACGCCGGATTTTCGTTCCTGCGGGACGGGGCGGGAGGGCTTCGGCAGCGCCAACTGTCGAGGCAGCCAAAGGATCCTTTTTCAAGAGCCGACACAAAATAGAGGAGGAAATACTGTCATGCCGAGGCGTGGATTTATCCCGAAGCGCGAAGTGCTTCCGGATCCGGAATATAATTCGGTCGTAGTGACCAAACTCATCAACCAGCTCATGTACGACGGCAAGCGCGGCGTCTCGCAGAACGTGTGCTATACCGCGTTCGCGAAGGTCGCCGAAAAGACGGGCAAGGACGCCCTCGAGGTGTTCCAGCAGGCGCTGCAGAACATCATGCCGTCTTTGGAAGTCAAGGCGCGCCGCGTCGGCGGTGCCACCTATCAGGTACCTATCGAGATTCGCCCCGAACGCCGTCAGACGCTCGCGCTGCGCTGGCTCGTGGACTTTTCCCGCAGGAGGAGCGAGCGCGCAATGTCCGACAAACTGGCGGGCGAGATCATGGATGCCGCCAACAACGCCGGCAACGCCGTCAAGCGCCGCGAGGATATGCACAAGATGGCGGAAGCCAACAAGGCATTCGCGCACTACCGCTGGTAAGACGCAGCGTCATCAGCACCATGAAAGGAGGAATCGACAGTGGCGAGATCCCATTCACTTGACCATGTTCGCAATATCGGCATCATGGCGCACATCGATGCCGGCAAAACAACGACAACGGAGCGCATTCTCTTTTACACGGGACGCGTGCACCGCATGGGCGAAACCCATGAGGGCATGGCTACAATGGACTGGATGGCGCAGGAACAGGAACGCGGCATCACGATCACCTCGGCTGCCACGACTTGCGAATGGCGCGGTCATCAGATTAACGTCATAGACACGCCCGGTCACGTGGATTTTACCGTCGAGGTCGAGCGTTCCCTTCGTGTGTTGGACGGCGCCGTTGCTGTATTTTGCGCAAAGGGAGGCGTAGAGCCTCAATCCGAAACCGTATGGAGGCAGGCGACCAAGTATCATGTGCCGCGCCTTGCATACGTAAACAAGATGGACATCGTCGGCGCGGACTTTTTCCACGTGATCGACATGATGCGCGACCGTCTGCATGCGAACCCCGTGGCAATCCAAATCCCCATCGGTGCGGAGGCGGATTACAAAGGGTTGATCGATCTCATCCACATGAAGGCGGAAATCTATACGGACGAACTCGGAACCACACACGACGAGACGGATGTCCCCGAGGCGCTCCTGAAGCAGGTGAACGAGTATCGCGCAAAGCTTCTGGAAGCGGTCAGCGAGACGGATGACGCGCTTTTGGAAAAATACCTCGAAGGCATTGAGCCTTCCGTGGAGGAAATCCTTTCCGCCATCCGAAAGGCGACCATCGACGGGAAAATCACGCCGGTCCTGTGCGGCACATCGTACCGCAACAAGGGCGTACAGCCCCTCTTGGACGCGATCGTGGACTTCCTGCCTTCGCCGATAGACATCCCGCCCGTCACCGGCACCCATCCGGACAGGGGCACGGAGATCGTGCGCAAGGCGGACGACGAGGAGCCGTTTTCTGCACTCGTCTTTAAGATTATGGCGGATCCGTTTGTCGGAAAGCTCGCGTTCATGCGCGTATATTCCGGCACGCTGGAAAGCGGCAGCTACGTGTACAACTCCGTAAAGAAGAAGCGCGAGCGCATCGGCCGCATACTCCGCATGCACGCGAACCATCGCGAAGAAGTGGAGCAGGTCTCCACGGGCGACATCGTGGGCATCGTCGGGTTTAAGGACACGACCACCGGCGACACCGTCTGCAGCGATAAGCACCCCATAATCTTGGAATCCATGGAGTTCCCCGATCCCGTCATCCGCATCGCGATCGAGCCGAAGACCAAGGCCGGTCAGGACAAGATGGCGATGTCGCTGGCGCGCCTGGCGGAGGAAGACCCGACGTTCAGATCCTACACGGACGAGACGACGGGGCAGACCATCATCGCCGGCATGGGCGAACTGCATTTGGAAATCATCGTCGACAGGTTGCTGCGCGAGTTCAAGGTGGAGGCCACCGTCGGCAAGCCGCAGGTCGCCTACAAGGAGTGCATCCGCAAGGTCGCAAAGGCGGAGGGACGCTACGTCCGCCAGACCGGCGGGCACGGTCAGTTCGGCCACTGCTGGATCGAGCTCGCACCCCGCGAACCCGGACAGGGCTATGAATTTATCAACAAGATCGTCGGCGGCGTAATCCCCAAGGAATTCGTCCCCGCGATCGATCAGGGCATCCGCGAAGCGGCGCAGAGCGGCATTTTGGGCGGATACGAAGTGGTCGACTTCTCCGCGACCGTATATGACGGGAGCTATCACGAAGTGGACTCCTCCGAAATCGCCTTCAAAATCGCAGGTTCGCTCGCATTCAAGGAAGCGCTTACGAAAGCCGATTGCGCGCTGCTCGAACCCGTAATGCGCACCGAGGTCGTCGTGCCGGACGAATATATGGGCGACGTCATCGGCGATATGAACGCCCGCAGGGGCCGCGTCATCGGTACCGACGCGCATATGGGGCTGCAGTCGATCACCGCGGTCGTGCCGCTTTCCGAAATGTTCGGGTATGCGACAGACCTACGCAGCAGAACGCAGGGGCGCGGCAACTACACGATGCAGTTCGAGCATTTCGAAGAGGTGCCGAAGAACATCGCGACAAAAATTCTTGGACATATCAACTGATTACAACGGAATGCAGGCAGGAGGAATATTTCAATGGCAAAGGCAAAATTCGAGCGTAACAAGACGCACGTAAACATCGGGACGATC
>CAYFRC010000050.1:247-10529 GCA_964345325.1 uncultured Oscillospiraceae bacterium | reverse complement strand
GGCGTCCTACTACCTCGAAATCCTGCAGCGCAACTACGATCAGAGCTACCTGAAAGACGCCGCGCCTTCCCCGATGAACCCCGAATTCACGCTCGATCAGATCGTGATGCCCAAGGAATAACTCTCGCGTTGCTCCCGCTCCTCCCGAGAGGGGGGAGCGGGATTCGACTCAGCAAACAACATGCGCGGAAGGGGTTTGTCGTCCGCGCATGTCTCTATATTGCATGATGGGAGGCGTGATCATGACATCCAATGCAAAGACATTTTCCGGAACAAGACGAACGCCCGTGCAACAGATCCTGCGGCATTGGCAGTGGTACGTCGTGCTGCTTATCCCGATCCTGCTGACGCTCGTTTTCAAGTATTTCCCGATGTACGGCGCCGTGATTGCTTTCAAACAATACAACGGCGGAAGCATCTGGGCGGCGAAGTGGGTAGGCCTCAAGCATTTTGCGCAGTTTTTTAAGACGCCCGTGTTCGGCAGGGTTCTTCAGAACACGCTGATTATCAATGTATACTACCTCATCGCGTGTTTCCCGCTGCCGCTGATGCTGGCGCTCGCGCTCAACATTTGCCGCCGCAACTCCCTGAAAAAGAGCGTGCAGATGATTACCTACGCCCCGTACTTCATCTCCACGGTCGTCATGGTCTCCATAATCACGCAGGTATTTCACCAAAATTTCGGCATCGTGAATATGCTGATTATCCGATCAGGCAACCCTGCGATCAACTTTTTGGGGCGCAAAGACCTGTTTTACCATATGTACGTATGGACGAGTGTGTGGCAGTTCGTCGGATACGCTTCGATCATGTACATCGCGGTGCTCGCGGGCGTCGATCCGACGCTGCACGAGGCAGCGGTCGTGGACGGTGCGTCGCTGTTTCGGCGCATGATCCACATCGACATCCCTGCGGTAATTCCCACGGCGACGATCCTGTTTATCATGAACTGCGGCGCGATCATGAACATCGGCTTCGAAAAGGTCTATCTGATGCAGAACACGATGAATCAGGCGGCGTCGGAGGTTATTTCGACCTATGTCTATAAGCAGGGTCTGCAGGGCGCGCAGTACAGCTATTCCGCAGCGATAGGTCTCTTCAATTCGGCGATCAATATGGTCATACTGGTTATCGTCAACAAGGTCTCCGGCAAGGTCGGCGAGACGAGCCTTTGGTGAGGGGAGGATCCTTTATGGCACAGCAATCGATATCCAATCCCAAAAAATCAATAACAAGATTAGTGTGCCCGCAAGCGATAAAGTGCTGCTCGCGGTCAACGACACGTTTTTGTGGGCGCTGATGCTGATCGTGTTGCTTCCCCTGATTTATATTTTGGCCGCATCGTTTTCGAGCCCGTCGGCGGTCGTCGCGGGCAGGGTACTGCTTTGGCCCGTCGATTTCTCCCTGCAGGGGTATGAGGCGGTGTTCAGCAGCAACCAGCTCGGCATGGGCTTTCTGAACTCGTTCATCTACATGGCAGGGGGCACGGTCGCATCGCTGCTTGCGACGCTCATGGCGGCGTACCCGCTGTCCCGCAAGGAGATGTACGGTCGGAATGCGCTGATGATCTTTTTCACCTTCACGATGATGTTCAACGGCGGCCTCATTCCGACGTATTTGGTCATGCGCGATCTGGGGCTGGTCAACTCGCGCCTTGCGCTCATCATCCCCAATGCGCTGAGCGTATATTACATGATCGTTGCGCGGACGTATTTTCAGACGACGATTCCGGACGAGCTCGCGGAAGCGGCGGATTTGGACGGCAGCAGCGATATCGGGTTCATGATCCGCATCGTGCTGCCCCTGTCGGGGCCGCTGATTGCGACGCTTTCGCTGTTTTTCGCCGTCACGCAGTGGAACAGCTATTTCGACGCGCTGATCTACCTCAGCGACAGCTCGAAGTATCCGCTGCAGATCATCCTGCGCAATATCCTCATCATGAACCAGATGGATGGCACGACGATGGTCTCCGTCGAGCAGATGGAGCGCAGCCAAGGCATGCGCGAGCTCCTCAAGTTCTCGCTGATCGTCGTTTCGAGTGCGCCGGTGCTCGCAATCTACCCGTTCGTGCAGAAGTACTTCATTAAGGGCATCATGATCGGCGCGATCAAAGGGTAATTCGGGCGGATGCACAGGCTGTGATAGTTTCTCGAATAGGCGATGCCCCATTTGGCGCCGTATATCGCCATCTATGCCATAGGCTCCGAAACCGGTGGTGTGTTCTTGCTGTATGGAAACGCCGTGCAAAGCGGCGATGTTCTGATTAAAGAAGGAGGGGTTTCCGGTGAAAGACTGCGGACAGAAGTGGTGGAAGGAAGCCAAGTTCGGCATGTTTATCCATTGGGGGCTGTACTCGATTCTCGCGGGAGAATGGAACGGCAGGAAGGTCGAGGGCATCGGCGAATGGATCATGAACAGGCTCGATATTCCGAGGGAGGAATACAGGAAGCTCGCCGCGCAGTTCAACCCCGTCAAGTTCGATGCGGATGCATGGGTGCAGGTCGCAAAAGACGCGGGAATGAAGTATCTGACCATCACCGCAAAGCATCACGACGGCTTTGCGATGTACCATTCGCACTGTACGAAATACAACATAGTGGACGCGACGCCGTTCGGGCGGGATCCGATGGCAGAGCTCGCCGTCGCCTGCAAAAAAGCCGGAATCGTCCTGTGCTTTTACTATTCGCAGGCACAGGACTGGGATGAGGACAACGGGCTGTACGCCGGAAAACCCGAGCGCGGGCAGAACTTTGACCAGTATCTCTACGACAAGTGCCTGCCGCAGGTGAAGGAGCTTTTGACGCAGTACGGCGATATCGGCATGCTGTGGTTCGATACGCCCATGTCCATGACGTATGAGCAGTCCAAGGTTATTTACGATACGGTGAAGGCGATCCAGCCGAATTGCATCGTCTCGGGGCGCATCGGAAACCGCATCGGCGAATACATGTCCACCGGCGACAACTGGCTGCCCTCCATGCCCTTCGCGGGCGACTGGGAGGTTCCGGCGACGCTCAACGACACGTGGGGATTCAAGGCGGACGACCACAACTGGAAATCCGCGTCCGACCTCATCGACATCCTGACGCGCATCAACAGTCGCGGCGGCAACTATCTTCTGAACGTCGGGCCGGATGCCGAGGGCGTGATCCCGCAGCCGAGCGTTGACATCCTGCGCGAAATGGGGCACTACGTGCGCGGTAACGCGGATTCCGTCTACGCCACAAGCATGACGCCCATGTACCCGTACGACGTGCGCTGGTGCAACTTTACAAGCCGTCCGTTCCGCCTGTACGCGCATATCCTGGACGGGCGAAGGAAGCTGCAGCTGCCGTGCATCAAGACGCCGATCGAGAAGCTGCGCATTTTGGAGACGGGGCGGGAGATCGAATTTACGCAGACGCTCACGACGAACAGCAGCGTTTCGCGCTTTCAGTGCGAGATTCCGCAGGACGTCGCGCTCCCGAAGAACTACGTGCTGGAATTCGTGCTGCAAGGCGAAAAAGTCGAGTTTGACACGTTGGAAGGATTGTAATATAATGGAAATAGCGACAATGAGGAGGGCAATGCAATGAGTAAATTCCTGAGTAAACTCGAGTACGAGAAGTGGGTGGATTCCACGCGAGACGACAGGATGGCTTGGTGGCGCGAGGCGCGCTTCGGAATGTTCATCCATTTCGGTCTGTATTCCCAGTTGGGGCGGCATGAGTGGGCGATGACGCAGGAGAACATCCCGATCCCCGAGTACGAACAGCTTGCATCGACGTTTGCGCCCAAGCCGGGTGCGCCGCGCGAATGGGCGGCGCTCGCCAAGAAGGCGGGCATGAAATACATGGTCATGACCACGCGGCATCACGAGGGCTTCAGCCTTTGGGACAGCAAGGTAAATCCCTACAACTCCGTGAATTACGGCCCCAAGAGGGACATCGTGCGCGAGTTCGTGGATGCGTGCCGCGAGTTCGACCTGCGCATCGGCTTTTATTCCACGCTCATGGAGTGGCACCACCCCGACAGTTGGACATGCGTGAACGACGCGGAGGCGAGAAAGCGCTTCTTAGACTATATCGAGGCGCTCAATACGGAGCTGCTCACCAACTACGGCAAGATCGACATCCTTTGGTACGACGTGCCCGCGCCGTTTGAGAACTGGGAAGGCTGGGACTCTGTCGCCCGCAACCAGAGGCTGCGCGCGCTGCAGCCGCACATCCTCATCAACGACCGCAGCCGCCTGCCCGAGGATTTCGGCACGCCCGAGGAGCATGTCACCGCGGAATCACGCGACTGGGAAGCCTGCATGACCTTTAACGGCATTTCGTGGGGCTATGTGGACGAGAGCCAGACCGCGCCCTACGCATACAACGCGCAGCGGATCATCCGCATGTTGAACACCTGCGCCAACGGCGGCGGAAACCTGCTGCTGAACGTGGGCCCGCGCCCCGACGGCACCGTGCCGGACGATGCGAAGGAACCACTTGCGAAGGTCGGCGAATGGCTGAAGGAGAACGGCGAGGCGGTGTACGGCAAGGTCGTCCGCCCGAACGGCGGTTGGACGACGCGCAGCTTCGGCGGAAACGGCCTGTGCGGCGCGTCCATGAAGGGCAACACCGTATACCTTTGGAACTGGATTTGGCCGCGCGGCGGCAGCATGGGCATCGGCGGCTATATGACCGCGCCGAAGCGCGTCTACCTCGTGAAGGACGGAACGCCCGTCGATTTCGAGTTCAAGGGGCACCGCATCATCCTCAAGAACCTGCCCGAACAGTCGCCCGACAAGATTGCGAACGTCGCGATCCTTGCGATGGAATTTGAGGAGATGCCGAAATACATGTTTGCGTCCTACTATCCGCAGCTGCATTACGGCTACGACGTGACGGACGAGAAAATCTAAACCACAGAGAATATCGTGGGGAAGCTGTCCTTTTTGCGGGGCAGCTTTCCCTGTATGAAAGGATGTTTTTTATGAAGCGTGTGCGGGACAAACAGCTGCTCGTCGGCGCGGATTTCGCGGGCTATCCGCTGAAGGAAGCGGTCGTAAAGCACCTCAAAGATAAGGGCTGGGCGATCGAGGATGTCGGCGTGACGGATCCGAACGTCTCTGACACCGAAAATATGTTCCACAGGGTCGGGCTGCGCGTCGGCGCGATGATTTCCGAGGGGATCTACGAGCGCGCGCTGCTCTTTTGCGGTACGGGCATGGGCATTCACATCGCTGCGAGCAAGTGCCCGCGCGTCCACGCGGGCGTGGTGGAGTCCGTTCCGGCGGCACTCAGGGCGATCACGGGAAACGGCGTGAACGTGCTTGCGATGGGCGCGTTTTACGTCGCTCCGGCGATGGCGTGCGACATCGCGGATGCCTATCTCGGCGCGGAACTCGGAAGCGGCTACGAGTGGTGGCACAATTTCTACGAATTCCACAAGCTCGCGATGGACGAACTGGATGCGTTCGACTACGGGGAATACAAGAGGAACGGCTTTAAGCTGAAGCACTTGGGCGATTACGACCTTTCGCTCGAGAAGAAGGACAATTTGCGCTTTCAGCTTCGGGGCGATGAATAGACGCGCATGGGGAAGGGAGGATTCGGCATGACACAGTTTCCGCGCACGGAGGTGGCGGGCATTTCGCTGCCGCGCATGTTGATCGGCTCCAACTGGGTTTTGGGGTACAGCCACACGAGTACCGCTTCCGACCGAATGATTAAAAACAGGTACGCCGAAAAGGAAGCCGTTTCCGCGCTCATGGAGGCGTATCTGACATACGACATCGATGCATGCATGGCGCCGTTCACCGACAAGGAGGCGCTGCTCGGCGGCATCAAGCTCGCGGAGGACAGGACGGGCAAGCACATCACGCTGATCGACACGCCGATCATCAACGTGGACGACAACGAAAAAGCGCGCGGGGAGGCGAAGGCTGCCATCGATGCGTGCGCGAAAAACGGCGCGGCATTCTGCCTGATCCACCATTCGTCCGCAGAGCAACTTGTAAACAAGAACAAGGGCACCATGGATCGCCTGCCCGACTACCTGGACATGATTCGGCAGGCGGGCATGATCCCCGGCCTTTCCGCGCACATGCCGGAACTGGTCCTGTATTCCGACGCGAACGGATACGACGTGCAGACCTATATCCAGATTTACAACTGCATGGGCTTTTTGATGCAGGTGGAGGTCGAATACATCAACAAGGTCATCTGGAACGCGAAAAAGCCGGTCATGACGATCAAATCCATGGCGGCGGGGCGCTGTTCGCCGTTTGTGGGGCTTTCGTTCTCCTTCGCGACGATTCGCCCGTGCGACATGGTGACGCTCGGCGCGTTTACGCCCGAGGAAGTGCACGAGGACGTGGAGATCGCACTCGCGGTGATCGAACGCAGGCAGGCGATCCTCGAGGGGAGATCCAGCCCCAACAAAACCGCGGCGCTCGGCGGAACAAAATAGAAAACAGCTTCGTCAAATGCATATCTCAACAAACGGAGGGAAGATAATGAAGAAATTATTGGCTTTACTTCTTATTCTCGCACTGGCACTTTTTGGATTTGCGGCGTTTGCCGAGGAGACCGAAGCGGAACCTGCCGAAGAAACCGAAGAAGAATTCATCGACGAAACCGAAGAGGGATTTGTCGAGGATTTTTCGGAATGGGAAGACGATCTTTCCGTGGAAGTGGAGGAGAGTTGGCCTTCCACGCTCGCGGGCGTTCCGGTTTTCAAGGCGGATTCCTATGAAAGCTGGATCGCTGCCGACCATGTGATTGTGTACCTGCCCAAGGGCGCGGACGCGGGCTTTCCCGAATATGTGAAGGCGCTTACGGACGCGGGCGCGGCGTTGTACGTGGAAAATGAGATGCTGGCGATGCTGTCCCTGGGGGAAATGGAAATTCAGCTGATTCCCGACCCGGACGAGCCCTCGATCATTTTCTTCGCGGAGCCGACATACGACTACACGGCAGACCTTGAGATGTATCCGGAGCTCGAAGAGTATCCGATGCCCGATGCCGGCCGCATCGTTGCGGTGGAAGGCATTTTCGACTTCGGCGAGGAGGAAGAAGAGGCATCCGAAACGATGGAGATGGCGATCCTCACCGTGCGCAACGCCTCCGTTTCGGACGCGCTTGGCTATTGCGAAAAGCTGAAGGCGGCGGGCTGGGCGCCGCAGGGCGACGCGGTTCCCGAGGGCAATGCGCTGTACGCGGAGTTCGCCAAGGCGGGGCGCGCGATCGTCGTGGACTATTTCATGAACGGATCGGATTACATGGTCGTCTTTACCACGGCGGAAGAATAACGAATGAAAAGGGCGCCGTCCCCGCGGAAAATGCGGAGGCGGCGCCCTTTTTCTATGCGTGGATCACGCTTCTTTGATAGACAGGTTCACGAACAGTCCGACAACGGAAAACGCCGTCAGCAGGAGGAACACGGAAAGCGTCGTGGGGAGTGCCGCGGAAATCGTGGAGACGAAGCTCGCAGGAATGAGCACGAGGTTTAGGATCGGCAGGTTCACCGCGAAATGCTTCTGCCCGTAGAACGCGCCCGCGAAGGCGACCGTCACGGTCGGGGAGAAGCCGTAGCTGATGCCGCACAGGCACAGCCCGACGACGGCGAGGGGAAGGCTGCCCGTCACAAGCGACAGCACCACGCACAGCGGCGCGCAGATCGCGACCGCGCTCGTGAGGTACTGCGTTTTCCGCAGGCCCAGCGCGTCAAACGCGGCGCCGGAGAGCATTCTGCCGATGCCGTTGCAGATGGAGATGGCGCCGACGACGGTCGCCGTCATGGCGACGGCGTTTTCGCCGAAGCCTTCCAGCAGTTCACGCGCGATGCCGATGGCGCAGCTGCCGACGGAGGACAGCAGGAAGAAAAATGCGAACAGCTTGTAGAAGGATGCGCGCCTGAGCATCTCCTTCGGCTCGTATTCCGCGCCCGCCTTGCCGGCTGCTTTTTTCGGCGCGGGTGCGGTTTCCGGCATTTTGAGGACGAAGCTCGCAAGAAGCAGTACGAGCCCCGTCGCGAGCCCCAGGAACAGGTACGTCTTGCGCCAGCCGATGGCATCAAAGCCGTTCGCGGCGACAAGACCTACGAGCAGAGCGGAAAAGCCGAACGCCATCATGAGTCCGCCGCTGCACAGCCCCTTCTTGTCGGGGAACCATGCGTTGGTAACGGAAACCAGCGTGTTGTAGGTGATGCCGATGCCCGTGCCCGCCATGAAGCCGTAGCCGAGGTAGAGGAGCGCGATGCCGTTTGCGTTCACGCCGCTCATGATGGCAAAGCCGCCGAACACGAGCAGCGCCGCCGCGACTAGCCGTATGCGCGGGGAGAACTTTTTAGACAGCAGCCCCGAGACGAGCCCGCCCAGACAGAAGAAGATGAGCGTCAGCGTGTAGCAGAAGGCAAGAGACGCGCCCTGCCAGCCGAACTCGTTCACAAAGGGCGCCTTGATGGTGGACCATGCGTAGATCACACCCGCAAACAGGAATGCGAGCATGGACACGCCCAGCAGGAAGTAGCGAAATTTCGATGATTTCATGGGTTTTCCCTCCTTTTCATTTTGCGATCGATAGATACAGCAGCAGAACCAGCAGCGCGGCTTGTAAGATAGAAAGCGCGGGGAACAGGATGCGGAAGGCGAGGTGTTTTGTCTTGTGGCGGAAGGCCTTCATGCCGAGCGCACCGCCGACAGCGCCGAAGAGAAGCGCCATGAGAAACAGCGCGCGCTCCGAAACGCGCCAAGCGCCATGTTGTGCGCGCTTTTTGTCGATGCCCATGAGGGCGAACAAAGCGGCGCTCATGAGAAGCATGAAAAGCGCGACGATGCGCAGAAGAATCTCCGCCAAGAAAAGACCTCCCCTTGATATGACAAAGCGGACCGCCGCGAGGGCAGTCCGCTTTGCATTCCTATCGGTTTATGCCCACCACATGCCGCCAAATTTGTCAAACATCATGACATCCTTTAGCATCGCAATGGCCTTTCCCAGCCCCTCCGGCACGGACATGAGGCTATCCTCATGCTCGATGGAGATATATCCGTCGTACCCGACGAGGCGGAGATTGCTCATCATGTCCTTCCAGACCTGATGCGCGTGTCCATAGCCGACGCTGCGGAAGATCCACGAGCGGTGAATCTCGTCGCCATAGTGCTTGGTGTCCAATACGCCGTTGACGGCGGTATTGATCTCGTCGATCTTCGTATCTTTCGCGTGGAAGAAATAGATTGCATCGCCCAGCGCGCGGATTGCGGCGCAGGGGTCGATGCCCTGCCAGAACAGGTGGCTCGGGTCGAAGTTCGCGCCGATCACATCGCCCACCGCCGTGCGGAGCTTGAGCAGCGTTTCGGGGTTATACACGCAAAAGCCCGGGTGCATTTCAAATGCGACGCGGTGCACGTTGTGCGCCTTGCAGAACTCGACTTCCTTTTTCCAATAGGGGATGAGCACCTCGTCCCACTGGTACTTCAGGATTTCGGTGAAATCGTCCGGCCACGGGCAGGTGACCCAGTTGGGCGTCTTGTCCTCCCTGCTGCCGCCGGGGCAGCCGGAGAAGGTAACGACCGTGTCCACGCCCATCTTCTCGGCGAGGAGAACCGCGTTTTCAAAGTCCTCGTGGAACTGCTTCGCGCTCGCGGGGTCGGGGTGGACGGCGTTGCCGTGGGTGGAGAGCGCCGCGATCTCAAGATTGTATTTTTTGAGGGTTGCGAGCATCGCGTCGATCTTTTCGGGATGCTTCAAAAACTCCACGGGGTCGCAATGCGCCTTTCCGGGGAAGCCGCCGCAGCCGATCTCGACCGCCTGTACGCCCTGCTCCGAAAGGTATTTGCAGGCGTCCTCGAAGGGGCGATCCTGCAGGAGAACAGCAAACACACTCAGTTTCATCGAATAATCCTCCCTTTGGTTGTTGAAATCAGAGGTTCAAAACCGCCGGCCCCATGGGGCGGACGGAGAGCCTTGTCACCGCGTTTTTGCCGAATACGGCGTTCATCCTGTGCGTATACTCGTCCATCATCGCAAGCGGCACGAACGCAAGAATCGTGCCCGCGAAGCCGCCGCCGTGGATGCGCCACGCGCCCTTGCCGCGCAGCATATGCTCCGACATGGCGAGCGCGAGCGCCATCTCCTGGTTCGGCCTTGCGGGGACGTAGATGTTTTGCAACAGCTTCCAGCTGCTTTCGCCGGAGGCGATGATGCCGGCAAAGAAGGCGTCCAAATCGTTGTTCTTCAGCGCGGAGACGAGCATGGGCACGCGCTCGTCCTCGTCGTAAAAGTGCATCGCGCGAAGGATAGCCCTATCGGGCACC
>CAYFRC010000050.1:0-237 GCA_964345325.1 uncultured Oscillospiraceae bacterium | reverse complement strand
GGCGGGAATCTTGCCTACAAATCCGTCCTTTTCGCTCTCGCGCAGGTATTCGCCGCCCTAGGATTTTGCCACCTGTTTCATCTCGGCGGGGATCGCGGCGTAATCGGCGGTGAGGTTTCCGTGGTCGCCGCCTGCGGAGACGACGGCGAGGGCATAGCCCTTGCTCTCAAAATCGTAGGACAATGCCTCGACGCCGGCCTCGTCGCTCTTGAAATCCATCGTCACAAGGCCGCCGAT
>CAYFRC010000049.1:0-10584 GCA_964345325.1 uncultured Oscillospiraceae bacterium | reverse complement strand
TATTTCGTCACGTCTTCGCGGATCAGGAAGTGGTAGACGGTCGGCGGCGCGCAAAAGGTCGTCACGCGGTATTTGGAGATGACGGTCATAAGCTCGTTCGGCACGAATTTTTCAAAGTCGTACACCATGATCGCGCTGCCCGCCAGCCACTGCCCGTACAATTTTCCCCATACGGACTTTGCCCAGCCCGTTTCGGAGACGGTCAGGTGCAGCCCGCGCTCCATGCAGCCGTGCCAATACACGGCGGTCTGGATGTGGCCGAGCGGATAGGAGAAATCGTGCAGCGCCATCTTGGGCATGCCGCTCGTGCCGCTGGTGAAATACAGAAGCATCGGATCGTCATTTTCGTTGAACGGCAGGGGGCGGGGGAAAGTCGGCTCGTGCTTTGCCATTTCCTCATCGAAATTCAGCCAGCCCTCGCGCTTTCCGCGCACGATGATGCATTTTTCGACGGTGGGGCACGATTCGAGCGCCGCCTCGCACTGGGGGATGAACGATTTGTCGTCACCTGCGATGATCATCTTAACGCTCGCGGCCTCCGCACGGTAGATGACATCCTTTGTGGTGAGCAGATGCGTCGCGGGTACGGCGACCGCACCGATGCGGTGCAGCGCGGTGATCGTAAACCAAAATTCGTAGTGCCGCTTGAGCACCAGCATGACCATGTCGCCCTTTT
This sequence comes from uncultured Oscillospiraceae bacterium, assembly GCA_964345325.1. Classification (GTDB taxonomy): domain Bacteria; phylum Bacillota; class Clostridia; order Christensenellales; family Aristaeellaceae; genus CAYFRC01. The sequence continues at coordinate 9,908 of CAYFRC010000049.1, read as the reverse complement.
GGATGCCTAAGGAGGACAGCATTGCGGCGCAGCGCTGCGATTCGCGGGACATTTCGGCGAAGGTGAAGATGCGCTCCTCGCCCTCGGGATTGCACCACACGAGCGCGGTGTCATTTCCCGCATGCTCCGCCATTTCGTCTAAAACGTCGTAGGAAAAATTGAAGTGCTCGGGCACATTGACGCGGAAATTTTTCAGAAAATCCTCGTAGGAGCCGAATTCCGACTGGTCGAGGTACTTGTTATATAGCTGCATGGTATTCTTCCTTCTATTTGATGACGACGGCGATAAACCGCGCGTCCCGTTCGAGCGCGTACATGGCGTGGTGCAGGGAAGAATCGTAGAAGATGGAGTCGCCCGGGCCGAGGTATACGTCGTTCCCCTCCAGCTCGATCTTCATATGCCCTTCGAGCACGTAGTCAAACTCCTGCCCCTCGTGCGAATGGGCGACCTTGCCCGTGGTCTGCCCGTCGTATTCGACGGTCACGATGAAGGGCTCCGCCTTCTTGCCGGAGAAGTTGTACGCGAGGTGCTGGTACTGGTAGGCTTTGCGGCGCTCGAAGGCGAGTCCTTTGCCGTTTCGCGTCAGCACGTAGCCGGTGAGCTTGGGGCTTTCGCCGGTCAAAAGGTCGGAAATGTCCACGCCCAGGGCGGATGCGATGTTGAACAGATGCGAAAAAGAAAAATCGCGCTTGCCCGCCTCATATGCAATGTAATCGTCCAGCGGCACGCCGCTTCTTTCAGCTACCTGTTCCTGAGAGAGGCTTGCGATGTCCCGCAGGTCGCAAATTCGCATCGCGATGGTTTTGAGATCGTACGTCATGGTTTTTCGTCCTCCTATTGTTTTGTGTCGCCGTGGCGATGGATTTGTTCGTTGAGCAGATGGATGTTTCCGCAGCCGTGCGAGATCATGAGATCGCCCTCTTTCCAATAGCCGCGCAGGAACTGTTCCGCGTCGTCAAAGGTGGGCGTGAGATAGACCTCTTTTCCGCGTTTTGTCAGGTCGTTCACGAACATTTCGGATTTGATGTCGCCGGGGTCTTTTTCGCGCGCGCCCATGATGTCCGCGATGAGGACGGCGTCCGCGTCTTCAAAGCAGCCGAGGAATCCCTCGTACAGCGTCTTCGTGCGCGAATAGGTGTGCGGCTGCCATACCGCGATCACGCGCCCCTTTGCGCGCAGCTTCGCGACGGACAGCGCGCTTTGGATTTCCTCCGGGGTGTGGCCGTAGTCCGTGAAGAGCTCCGCGCCGTCTATGGTTCCCGTCTTTTCAACCCGGCGATGGGCCCCCGTAAAGCGGCTGAGTGATTCTGCCGCCGCCTGCATGGGAACCTCGAGCACGCTCGCGCAGGCGAGGGCGGCGAGCGCGTCGATCAGGTTGTGCTTTCCGGGCACGCGCAGTTCGACCTCGCACAGGGGATGGCCGTACAGCGTCGCGGTAAAGTGCGCCTTGCCCTCCTCGTCGAAAGAAACGGGGTCGGGGCGAAGGTCGTTATAGGGAGACATGCCGAACGTGCGCGTCTTCCGGCCGCATTTGTCTAAGATGCCTCTCACGCGCGCGTCGTCGCCGCAGCCGAGTACCCAGCCGTCCTGCGGCACGTTTTGCGTGTACTCGAAAAACGCCTGTTCGATGTGCTCGATATCTCCGTAGCAGTCGAGATGGTCCGCATTGATGTTGAGGATGACAGCCACCGTAGGGCGCAGCTGCAAAAAGCTCCGCGCAAACTCGCACGCCTCGCACACGAAAAGGTCGCTTGCGCCCAAGCGCGTCGAGCCGCCGATGGCGTCCAATTCGCCGCCGATGTGCACGGAGGGGTCGATGCCGCACTCAATCAGCATCTGCGAGAGCATGGCGGTGGTGGTCGTCTTGCCGTGGGTGCCGGAAATGCCGACGGATGCGGGGTATCCCTCCATGATCTGCCCAAGGAGCACGCTGCGCTCGATCTGGGGGATGGAAAGCCGCGCGGCCTCCGCGCGCTCGGGATTGTCGCGCGCAATCGCCGCCGAATAGAGGATTACGTCCGCACCGTGTACGTTTTCCGCCTTATGCCCGATAGACACGGGGATGCCTGCGCTTTGCAGTTCTTCCGTCTTGTGGGAGGCGTCCCTGTCCGAGCCGGTCACGATATAGCCCTCTTTTTGCAGAAGCTTCGCAAGCCCCGACATGGAGGAGCCGCCGATGCCGATGCAGTGCGCGCGCTTATGTGCGAAGTCTTTGATATGCATACCCGTTTGTCACCCCATTCTTTGCGGGCTTGGAATTTCCCAACCTAATTGTACTATTATACAACATTGGGTGGAAATTATTCAAGCGCCAATCCGTGAACGATAATTCGGGCGCGTTAAACTTCTGTTGTTTTCGCGATAAACGTGGCGTGCGAGGCTGCAAACGCAACAAACACGAACTATAATAAGAAATTGATAAACTATTTTCGGGAAATTGGGGGATTCGGCATGGAACGCACCAAGAGAAGCGAGAGAATCGGCGTGATAGCCCGTATATTGACGTCTTCGCCCAACCGCATCCATACGCTGGGGGAATTCTGCGAGCTGTTCGGTTCCGCAAAGTCCACCATCAGCGAGGACATCGACCTGCTCAAGACCTCCCTTGCGCGGTTCGGTCAGGGCGAGGTACAGACGATTGCGGGCGCGGCGGGCGGCGTGCGCTATCGCGCGACGCTGCCGGAAAAGAAGGTGCGCGAGGTGCTGCAGAGGCTCGCTTCGCGGCTGAGCGATCCGGCGCGCCTGTTGACGGGCGGATTTCTGTATACGTCCGACATCACGAGCGAGCCGGACACCTGCGAAATGCTCGGGCGCATCATCGCGATGCGCAATTACGAGCGGCAGCCGCAGTTCGTGCTCACGATGGAGACGAAGGGCATACCGCTCGCGCTCATGACGGCGAAAATGCTCGATGTTCCGCTCGTCATCGCGCGCAGGGACACGGGTGCGTACGAGGGCAGCGCGGTCAAGATCAACTACTCGACCGGAAGCAACGCCATGAAGACGATGACGCTTTCCATGCGCGCGGTAAGACCCGGGCAGCGCGCGCTGATCGTGGACGATTTCATGAAGGGCGGGGGAACGCTGCAGGGCATGGCGAGTTTGATGCGCGAGATGCGCGCGGAGGTCGTCGGCTCGAACGTGCTCATCTCCACCAGGGAGCCGGAGGTCAAGCGCGTTAAGGACGTGAGGGCGCTGTTGCTGCTCGAAACGGCGGATGTGGAGAACAACCGCGTGAAGGTCGTTCCGGCGGAAAATACGATATAAAAACGAGGGAATGCAGCCCAATGCGCCGCATTCCCTTATCTTTTGCGCAGGAAACGGTTATTCCGCCTTGCGCTTCGGGAAGTACGGCTTCCCGAGGATGAGTGCCAATGCACCGAGTACGAAAAGCAGCAAAATCGACAAAATGCCGAAGGACGGCTTTCCCGTGATGCCGAGGAACAGCGCGTACAGCGCGGGCCCGATGACGCAGGCGAATTTTCCGAAGATGTTCATAAAGCCGAAGTATTCGCCGGAGCGCTCCGGCGGGATGAGCTGCCCGAAATACGAGCGGGAGAGCGCCTGAATGCCGCCCTGCACCGTGCCGACCAGGGTCGCGAGGCACCAGAAGAGCACCGTCGATATAGAAATAGCTTTCTCCTGCGTGAGGTGCAGCGCTTCGTGGAAGTCGACGATAAAGCCCATCACAAAGCCGAGCAGGGTGATAAAGGCGTACATGATCACCGCAGAAAAGATGAGCTTTAGCGGGTCAAACTTCTTGCTGAGGCTTCCGAACAGGATCGAACAGGGCATTGCGACGATCTGCGTTACGAGCAGCGCCAGAATCAGCCCGATGCTCCCGAGCCCCAGGGTCGAGCCATAGTTGGTCGCCATGGAGATGATGGTGTCCACGCCGTCGATGTAGAAGAAGTACGCGATGAGGAAGAACAACACGGCCTTGTTTTTCAGGATGTCGCGAAAGGTGGAAACCATGTTCTTCCACGCGAGGGAGGCGGCGTGCTTCGGCAGCCCTTCGACATAGTGCTTCTGCTCGACGTTTCGCATGAACGGGATGGAAAAGACGAGCCACCATACGGGCACGATCAAGAGCGCGATGCGGTAACTGAGGTCGGACATCTTCATCAGCAGCATGATGACGATGGAGATCACAAAGGGGATGGTGCTGCCGCCGATATAGCCCATCGCATAGCCCCACGCGCTCACCTTGTCCATGCGCTCGGGCGAAGTCACGTCCGGCAAGAGGCTGTCGTAATACAGGTTCGCGCCCGAAAAGCCGATCCGCGAGAGGACGTAGCCCACCAGCATGAGCTGCCAGCTCCCGAAAATGCCAATCGCCGCCGAGGAAACCACGCCAAGCACGAGGAATACCGTCCACAGCTTTTTCCGCATGCCCCGAAAGTCGCCGATCGCGCCCAGATACGGCGCGAGGACGGCGACGAGCAGGTTCGCGAAGGAGACGCAATAGCCGTACAGGGCGTTTCCCTGTTCGGTCGCCTTCATCGCGAAATAAATCGGGAAGATCGCAGCCGCGATGTTGGTCGCCCAAATGGAGTTTGCCCAGTCGTACAGAATCCAGCTCCATTCCGTTTTGGAAAATCGCTTTCCGTTTTTCGTCATCCAAACCACTCCTGTTTTTGTGATTATTCTGTGCCGTGGGTCATAGCGAAAGGCCGGTCGAATAGGAAAAATTGCCGATCGTTTCCGCGGGGTGCTCCGGCGAAGCACCGTAAATGTAGCGGAACGATGCGGAAACCATCGCGGCGGCGCGGCGCTTTGCGCCCTCGTACAGCTCCAAAAAGCTCTCGGTTCGCTCGTCGTTCGGCTGCGCGGGGTTGCGCCACGGCATGCGGCGGAGGTTGAACGCGTCCGGCACGGCATTTTCCTTGCCGTAGTAGGACAGGGCGGTGAGGTCGCGCGAGCCCTTGCCGCTGTCGAAAAGGCGCAGCGCGCGGTCTGCAATGCCCCATTTGTCCTGCGCGAGGGCGTAGAAAATCCGCTGGTCACGCAGGCTTTGATCTAAGGCGCATGAGGCGTTTTCCCAGCCGTATACGGCTTTATACACCGCGTCGAGTCCCTCCCGCATGTCGCTTGGGAGATTCTTCAGGCGCAATATCGTCTTCCCGATGGTCGGCGTTCCGAACGTGCCGTATTCGTCCCGAAAGTGGCAGTCGATCGTCCGCTCGATGCGCATGTGTCCGCCCCGTATGTCCTTCGCGCGGGCATTGATGTACGGGTGCGCCGCGCTGTCGAGCGCGTAGTGGCACAAAAAGCCCACCGCATAGGAATAGAGGAGGCTTTGCGCCGCGCCTTCCCGCGCAAGCGCCGCGTCGATTAGGGAGCACAGGAACTTTCCCGTATCGGCCTTGTGCATCAGATGGCCGCGATCGGAAACGCCGCCGCGCCCCCGATCCTGCCAAAACCGATGGAAAAACCACGGATCGGGTCCCAGTGTCGCGAGGTCGAACACGTTTCGCGCGATGGGCGCGAGCATATCCTTATCGAGCAATTTGAGTACGTCGCCCCCGAAACAGGCGTGCGTGATACAGTCCGGCAAGGTGTGTTTCTCCCCTTTCCACAAAAAAAGAATCTGTGCGCGGCATTTCGCGCGGGTTGACTTTGAAGGCGGTTTTCGATATAATAGGTTTCGCAACAACATGAATTCGGAGTGTGACATATGCGCGATTTGAGAAGGAGCGTTCTCCTCGAGGGCAGGCAGCCCAACCCCAAGGCGATCCGCATCGCCTATCGGGTGCTATTGATCGTCTTGCTCGTGTCCGGTACGGTGCTCGCCGTCCTCATCGCGATGCTCGCGCGCGGGCTCTGCTTTACGCGCGAATGGGCGTTTATCGTCGCGGCGGGCGTGTTCCTCGCAGCGCTCGCGGGGTGCCTGATCCCGCTCGTCCGCAGCAAGGTGAAAAAGAGCCGAGTGAAAACCGTGCTGACGGTGTTTGCCGCGATGCTGGTGCTTACGGTGATTTCGCTCACCGTCTCCTTCATGCAGCTCATCGCCTATTACGGGCACACGCCCGTGGCGTTTTTCGACACGCCCGACGGGACGTATTCCGTCGTACTCATGAAAAACACGACCGTGGACGAGAGCGGCGCGGAGTACGTCGTGCTGACCGCCTACCCCGCCGTAGGCAGGATGTTCTTCCTGATGTCGGACAGCGGACAGGCGTATGTCGAGGGACTGAATAACGTCAACTGGAAGGCGGAGTGGGAGGACGACCGCAAGATCACCTTCACGATTACCGATATTCCCGAAGGGGAGCACCTGTCGTTCTCGCTCGACCTGAGGGACTACCTCGTGCCGGACGCGCAATAGCGCTCCGCGATGTATTCGGGCATGGTCATGAAGCGAACGCCCTCGTTCCTGCGCCGCGTTACGAAGCGGAACAGCTTTTCGCGGTTGCCCTTTCGCCCGATCTGAAAGCGCATTCGGTCTTTGAAGGAACAAGCCGCAAGCTGCGGCACGGCATCGTCAACAAATTCATAGGGGTGCAGATACAGGAGGAAGGTATCCTCCTGTTTGCTGTATTTGGCGTAGAGTGCTTCCGTGAGAAACGGCGGAAACAGCCGAAAATAGCCGCCGCCCGCGATGGGGATGTGCCGCCCGCCGAGCTCGAACGTCGGGATCTCGAATTCGTAGCGCCCGTTTTTCTCGTAGATCGCGCTGTCGCACTTCGTGAAAGAAGACAGATCGAACGGGGCGTACAAATCCTTGCGCGCGAGCGCGATGTAGCTGGAATCGTAGGTAAACCCTGCCTCCCAGAGCACGTCCGTCTTATCCAAATCCATGGAAAAGCACGGCGCGCGATAGCCCGTAACGGGCTTTCCGACGATGTCCTCTATGAGCGCCTTGCCCTCGCGCACGTCCCTGCGGAATGCTTCGGCGTCCATCGTCTTCGGGCGCTCGTGGTGCATGCTGTGCAGCCCGATCGGGCAGCCGATGTCCGAGAACTTGCGCAGAACTTCTTTGTGCGCCTTGGCAGCGTCGCCCACCGCGAATACCGTCGCGGGGATATTTCTCTCCGCGAGCGCATCGGGCAAAAACTCCAGCAGCGCGCAAAAGCTCGGCTCGTCGCGGAAGCGGTATTTTTGAAGGTATTCCACCGTCGTCCACTCTTCAAAGTCCAGCGTCAGAAAAATCCGTTTCATACTTTGGCTATCAACCTTTCACGGTTTCGATTTGTATGCCCGCGTCGTGCGGCGAAAAGTCCGCCTTTTTTACGCGCAGAACGCCGTTTTCGTCCGCGCGGAAGCCCATGTCCTCGAGCGCTTCGCGCATAGGCGTGTTGCGGGGCGTCTTTTTGTAGTCCGAAACGATCTCTGCAAAGTCGTCTCCCGCGAGCAGGGAGAGGATCGCGTCCTCGACGTATTTTTTTGCCACGCGACAGGATACGGTCATCTCGCGAAGGCGCAGCACATCGCCCTCCCATTCGGAGGAGACGAACGCGATGATGCCGTACTCGCCGAAGCGGTCGCGGCAGGAGACGGCGATGTTTCGCCGCGAAGGAGTGTTCAAAACCGCGTCAAACGCCTCCGCCTCGTATTTCGTGCCGGTCATGTTGAGCTGGTTCGTGCGCTGGCAGAGCTCCAGACACCGCGCCCTCGCGCGCTCCGAGGATGCATCCATCACGGTCAGGCGGATGCCGCAGTCGCGCAAAAAGGCGATGTAGTCGCTGCCGAAGGATGCCTGCGTTTCGACGCGCACCATCTCCACTTGGTACATCGCGCGGCGCTTCTTGCTTTCGTCGGTCACGGGCACGCGGAAAAGGTCGCTTTCCAAGAGGGAGAATATTTCATTTTCATCGCATACGCGGATGCCCGCGACGTTTTCCGAGACCTCCGCGCGCTCAAACGGGCTGTCGTCCACGAAGAGGAACGAGTTCGCGTTCAGGTTGAGCAGGTTCGCAATGGCTTTGACGCTCTTGCTCTTTTGCCCCCAGCCGATGGCGGGCGCGAGGAAATACTCCGCGATGCCGAGCTTTTTGAGTTGCTCCATGGCGGGCTCGAAGTCGTTCTTGCTGACGATTGTCTGCAGGATGCCCTTTTCGTCGAGCGATTTGATGGCGTTCAGGATGCCGTCCCGAAGGCGCATGTCGCCCACATGCTCCGTCATGATGCCGTGCCAGAGCGTGCCGTCCAAATCCCACAATACGCACTTGACTTTGTTCGCGCTTTCGCTCTTCATGCGGACGATTTGGAGCGTGTGCAGCGTGATGTCCGCCTCCAGCCCGTTTTCGGGCAGAATCCGAACGACGTTTGCCCAACCCTTCCCGAGATTTCCGATGTCCAGCGGAACGGAATATTCGTTTTTGCCGGGCAGGATGTCGAGCGCGCGGCGGCTCAAGATGATTCCGCCCGAGGATACCGCTTCGGCAATCAGTCGAAACGGCTTTTCCGTGTGGCTTTCGCAGGAGAGGTACAGCGCGTCGCAGGCGTCCTTTTCGCCCTTTTCGCCGCGAAGGAGATAGCGGTTCCAAAGGAAATAGAATCCGTTGTCGATGAGCCCGACCCTGTCGATCTTGCGAAAAAAACGGGAGATGCGATCCGTCGCGCGCGCAAGAGAAGCGTGCCGCTTTTCGAGCGTTTCTGCCTCCGAAACGGACATGGTGCGGAGAAATCTTTTGGTCTCGAGTTTGCCCCATTTGCGGAATTTGAGCCGCACGCCGCCCTTGCCGTCGGGCACCATGCCGCAATACGTCTGCCGGCACCTGCCGTCCCTGCGGCGCAGATAGTTTTCGCAGCTCGCATAGCACGCCGGCTGCGAGCATTCCACGCAGTGCTCGCACCAATAGGAGGCATTTACCCTGTCAAACGGCGCGCCCGAAAAATCCGGCGCGGCCGTGAGGGACGCCTTATCGCTCCAGTTGGTTTGAAACATGCGATCACCCGCCTTCGGAAAAAATCTACCATAATCATAGCATAGAAATGCCGCGTGTCAAGAGAGCGCTTGCAATCTTTGCATAGCCATTATACAATAGGCATATTAAAGAAAGGGGAGCTTGCGATATGAAAATTCTGTTTCAGGGCGATTCCATCACCGATGCGCAGCGTTCGCGCGACAACGATTTCTTAAGCGGAAGCGGCTATCCCACCATCGCGGGCGGCGCGGTCGTGGCGGAATGCCCCAGCGAAATTTCCTTCGTCAACCGAGCCGTGAGCGGCAACCGCGTGGTGGATCTGTACGCGCGCTGGCGCATCGACGCGGTCAACCTCATGCCGGATGTCATCAGCATCCTCATCGGCATCAACGACGTGTGGCACGAATTGGGCGGCAGGAAGAACGGGGTGGAGGCGGACAGGTTCGAGAAGGTATATGCGGAACTGCTTGCCTACACGAAGAACATGCTCCCCGATGTCAAACTGATGCTGCTCGAGCCCTTCGTTCTCCGTGCGGATGCGACCGAGGCGGACTGGGACTTCTTTGCCGCAGAGGTGCCGCTTCGCGCGGAGGCGACGAGGCGCGTCGCGGAACAATACGGCGCGGTGTTTGTGCCGCTCCAAAAGGCGTTTGACGAGGCGGCAAAAAAGGCGCCCGCATCCGTCTTTCTGAAAGACGGCGTCCACCCGACGCCTGCAGGGCATACGCTGATTGCACAAAGGTGGCTCGAAGCCTTCCGAAGGGAAATCCTGTAGGGGGACTTTAACGCCCTTCTAAGCGCGACACCGCACGATTTCCGTGCGGTGTCGCTGTATTTTATATAGAAAGCTTAGAATGCGATCTTCTCCTCGATATACGCCTTGAGGTCTTCGATCGCCACGTGCTCCTGCGTCATGCTGTCGCGGTCGCGCACGGTCACCTTACCGGTTTCGAGCGTATCGAAATCGACGGTGATGCACATCGGCGTTCCGATCTCGTCCTGGCGGCGGTAGCGCTTCCCGATGGAGCCCGTCTCGT
>CAYFRC010000048.1:0-10645 GCA_964345325.1 uncultured Oscillospiraceae bacterium | reverse complement strand
CTCCCCAGTGTCCCGCCCTGCGGCGGCGCTGCCGCCGCAGGGCGACTGTGGGTAGTTTCCACTGGCTGCCGCCGGTTCTGGCGACGACCGTTGGCCGCCATAGATTGAAGCGGCCAAGGTCTGCGCGGTTTGAACTCCGCCTGCAGAGCGTCACGCCTGCGCACACGTCCTCTGTGATTATACACCCTGAACGGGGAATGACGCAAGAATGATTATCCCTTGATCGCGCCGATCATCACGCCCTTGACGAAATAACGCTGCAGGAAGGGGTAGATGATCAGGATGGGCACGGTGGTGACGACGATCGTGCAGTACTTGATCAGGTCGCGGTTGAAGGCCTCCTCCACGAAGTCGGCCGCGCTGTCGCTGCCGGTCATTTCGTTGAGGATGAGCAGCTCGCGCAGGATCATCTGCAGCGGGTAGAGCTCGCGGGTGCGGTGGAAGATCAGCGAGTGATACCAGCCGTTCCACTGGCCGACCGCGTAGTACATGCCGATAACCGCCAGAACCGGCGTGGACAGGGGCAGTATGATGTGCGTAAGCACCTGAAAATCGTTCGCGCCGTCCAGCAGCGCGCTCTCCTCCAGCGCCGGGGGAATCGACAGAAAGAAGCTGCGCATGATGATCAGGTTGTAGGTGGACAGCGCGGCCGGGATGACGATCGCCCAGCGGGTGTTGTACATGCCCAGATCGCGCACGACGAAGAACCAGGGAATCAGGCCGCCGCTGAAGAACATGGTCAGCAGTATGCCCTTCATCATGACGTTTCGGGGCAGAAAGTAGCCGCGGCTGACCACGAACGCGCCGGCGATGGTGAGCGCCAGGCTGATGGCGGTGCCCGCTGCGACGTAGAACACGGTATTTCCGAAGCTCTTGATGATGCTGGGGTTGGAGAAGACCGCCCGGTAGCCGTCCAGCGTGAAGGGCTCGAGCGGCTTTAGGAGCAGGTCGCTGTTGCGCAGCAGGGCGCGCGCGTCCGAGAAGGAGGCGCAGATCGTATAGTACAGCGGATAGACCGTGATCAGCATCAGCAGGATCATGACCAGCATGATCGCGCCGTTTGCGATCTTGTAGGACAGCCTTCGCGATTCGGCATTGTGCATGGCGCGTTCCTCCTTACCACAGACTGGTCTCGTTGACCTTGCGGGAGAGCGCGTTCGCGCCCATGAGCAAAATCACGTTGATGACCGAATTGAGCAGGCCGACCGCCGAGCCGAAGCTGTACTCGAACTTGGTCAGACCCATGCGGTAGACATAGGTGGAGATGACGTCCGCCCGCTCGTACACGCGCTCGTTGTACAGCAGGATGATCTGATCCCAGCCCAGGCTCATCAGGTTGCCGATGCGCATGATCAGCAGGATGACCACGGTGGGCATGATCGCGGGCAGGGTGACGTGCAGCATTCTGCGCCAGCGGCCCGCGCCGTCGATCTGGGCGGCCTCGTGCAGCTCGCTGTCCACGCTGGTCAGCGCGGCGAAGAAGATGATCGAATCCCAGCCCATGTTCTTCCAGACGTTCATGCCGATATACAGCGGCTGAAACAGCGAGGGCACGGTGAACAGGTTGGTCTGCGGCGTCAGGCTCAGCGCGGCGAGCACGCGGGTCAGTATGCCGTTGCTGCCGCAGAACTGCAGCATCAGACCGCACACGACGACCGAGGAGATGAAGTGCGGCATGTAGGTCACGGTCTGCGTCACGCGCTGAAAGCCGCGGTGCGGGATTTCGTTGAGCAGCAGCGCGAACAGGATCGGGATCGGGAAGCCGACCAGCAGCATGCCCAGGTTGATGCTCAGGGTGTTTCGCACCAGCCGCCAGAAATAAATGCCGCCGATGAACTTCTCAAAGTGCTTGAGGCCCACCCATCTGCTCCCCCAGATGCCCAGGGCGGGCTTGAAATCCTGGAAGGCCATCAAAACGCCGTACATCGGGTAGTAATTGAAGATCAGGTAATACGCCGTCACGGGCAGCGCCAGCACGTACAGAAGCGGATGATTGCGGATGTTTTCCGCCAGGCGCTTGTGCAGCGGCGCCTGCTTCGGGAGCTGGTTCGCCGCGTTCACGGGCAGTCCTCCGTTGAAATCAGACGCGTTTTGAGAAGGATCGGTCGTTCTGAGCAAGACGTCGCGCGCAGACCCGGCGCATTGCTCAGAATGACCGAAGGTCGCCGGGGAGGCACGTCGGCCTCCCCGGCGTTTTGCCTTAGCGGGCGTTGTAGCGATCCAGCGCGGCCTGCTCGGCGGCGATGGCGTCGTCGATGCCCATGCCGGGCAGCTTGGCGACGGCCTCGTCCCAGGCGGTGAGGTCGGCCTCGCCGCAGATGATCTTGAGCGCGAGCTCAGACATGTAGGTCATGATCTCGGTCATGGTCTCGGAGACCAGGCGGCTCTCGTCGGAGGTCAGGCTGACCGGCTCGGGAATCAGGCGGGAGTTGTCCACGTTTTTCGTCCATTCGTCCCAGCAGTCCAGGTTGAGCTGGGTGTTGTACTGCGCCAGCTCCATGGAGTCCAGGGTCTGGGTGGTCCAGTTCTGGATGTAGTGCTTCAGGCGGAAGGTGGCGAAGGGGAAGTCGGGCTGGTTGTACATGTAGTCGGAGTAGGAGTAGTCGCCGTTCTCATCGACCACATAGGTGGTGTTGCCGTCGCCCAGGTCGCCCACGCCGAAGGTGGTCAGCAGGTTGGTTTCGGGGTTGTACAGGTTGTCGATGCACTTGATGGCCAGCACGGGATCCTTGCAGGTGGTGGAGACGAAGTAGCGGTTGGAGGAGCCGTTGCCCATGGTGTTGGAGAAGCCCAGCACCTTGTCCTCGTCGCCGGTCTGGCGCAGGGTGTTCATGGGCGCGATGACGAACTTCTCGTCCTCCAGAGCGCCCAGCTGAGAAACCTCGTTGGTCTCCCAGTTGCCGATCTCGATCACGCCGGCCTGGCCGGTGTAGAGCAGCTTCTTGCAGTCGTCGTGGGAGCGGTTGATGTTGTCCACGTCGATCAGGCCTTCCTTCATCCAGGAAGCGAGCGTGGAGAGGTACTGCTTGTAGCCCTCCTGCAGGTAGGAGTGCGTGACCTTGCCCTCCTCGTCCAGGATGAAGGTGTCCCAGGTCACGCCGTAGCCGGAGGACAGCACGTTGCCGTTGTTGATATAGTAGTCGGAGAAGCTGGCGAAGGCGAAGGGCACGGTGGTGTTGTAGTTCTCCTTGAAGGCGCGCAGGACGTTCGCAAAGTCCTCATAGGTCTGGGGCATTTCCAGATTCAGCGCCTCCAGCCAGTCCCTGCGGATGATCAGGCCGGTGTGCTGCTTGTTCTTGACCACGTTGCTGCCCTGGTTGCCGAACTTGTACACGCCGCCGTCGGTCTTGAAGCGCAGCTTGTCCTTGTCGGACAGGCTGTTGTACATGGCCATGAAGTTGGACGCGTACTGCTCAATCAGCTCGTTGGGGTTGATGACGATCTTGTCCTCGATCGCGCCGTCGGTCTGGCCGGGGTAGTCCCTGCCCAGCTCGTCGGCCGCCACGAAGATGTCCGGATACTCGCCGGAGGCGATCAGCATATTAAAGAAGGTGCCGTCGTCGCCCACGGGCGGGTTCACGAAGTCGATGTGTACGTTGGTCAGCTCTTCCATCTTCTGCACGGTCGGGGACTCGTTGTAGTCGTCGATCAGGTTCTGCAGGCCGGAAGCGATCTGCATATACATGGTCAGGGTGGCCTTTTCCTGGGTCAGGGGCAGGGTGTTGGGCTCGGGCTCTGCGAAGGCCATGCCGCTGGCGGTCAGCAGCAGGCACAAAAGCATCGCGATGAACTTCTTCATGTCAGTTTCCTCCCATAAAATGTTTTTCTATCGCTTTTCAGAAGCCGGGCGCCTCGGCCTCTGCGAAGCTCGTGTAAAGATCATAGCCTTTTATGGCGGGAAGATCAATAAGCAATATTTGGTCTGGGCAGGTTAACTATCATAAAAGCCATGTATTTTGGACGAATTGCACGATTGTCGGATTTTGCCGATGTGAAAATCGGCTTTTGCGCATCCCATATCCGACAGATTCCCCGCGAATGCGCTTGAAAAACCGACTGAATTTCGGTATAATGGGTAATGAATTTGACATGCGCTTAGGGAGTTTGTCCGAAAGGGGTCGGCGTTCCATGCCACAGCTGCAGAAAAATAAAAAGAAGCGTCCGCTGCTGCGCAGCTGGATTTTATCCTATTTACTGGTGCTGACGCCCATGCTGCTCTTGTGCTACGCGCTGTATCAGAGCAACCGGAGCTCGCTCGAGGACAGCATGAGCTCGCTGCAGTACGCCAAGCTGCACCGGTTTCAGATTTCGCTGCAGGCCGAGCTCAACGACCTGAGCCTGCTGGCCAACCAGCTGGGCGCGGGCGCGTCGCAGGGCACGCTGCTCTCCCGCCGCCGCAGCGACCTCAAGAGCACCGACTACACCGACATGAACCAGATGCGCGGCCTGCTGCTGACCGCGCTCAAGTCCTCTCCGTCGCTGTCCGAGGCGCTGATTTACCTGGGCCGGAGCGGCTACGGCATCACCTCGCTGCGCGTGCTGCCGCTCGACCACCTGTACAGCATGACCGAGGACGCAGACGGGCTGTGGCAGAGCTGGGACGCTCTGCGCGACCTGCTGACGCAGAGCGAAAACCGCCTGCTCAGATCGGACGCGGCCGGGCGCACGCTGTATTTCCAGCTGCCCCTGCGCTACGGCTCCCGCGTGCTGTTCAACCTGAAGACCGACTACATCCTCGGCATGTACGGCGAGGCGGCCGAGGGCGAGGAATACGTGGCCGTCGTGGGCGGAGACGGCGCGTGTCTGGCGCATACGGGCGAGGCCTTCCCGCTCGACGTGAGCTGCCTGGGCGAGGGCAGGCTGCCCGAAAACAGCGCCGCCTGGCTGGTGACCGCGCTGCGCCTGGAGGGCCACGACTGCTATGTCGTCAGCGCCACCTCGCGCACCCGCCTCAAGGCCAACCTGCTGAGGCAGACCGCCGGCTTCCTGATCGCCATCCCCTTCTGCACGCTGGCCTGCTTCCTGGTGATCGTCTATTCCCTGCGCAGGCATTACAACCCGGTCGCCGAGGTGCTGCACCTGGCCAACGCGCGCGGCCTGAGCACCGACTCGGACAACCACGAATACGTGCAGCTCAATACGCTGCTCCAGAAGGCGCTGGACGACCGCCAGAAGCTGCAGCAGCGCGAGGACCTGACGCGCCGCCGCCTGGACGACGCGCGCCTGTACGCCGCCCTGAGCGCGCCTGAGGCCGAGAGCGCCGTCTCCGCCCGCTTCGCCCGGGAGAAGCAGCGCTTCCAGAACCCCTGCTGGTGCTATGTCGAACTGACGCTCGTGGACTGCTCCGCCCCCGGCGAGCGCGACGGGGAGGTCTTCGGCGTGGCGCAGAACCTGCTCACTGAGCTACTCCGGCAGAGCTTCAACGCCGCGGCGCTCTACGCCCATCAGCGCCTGCTCTTCCTGGTCGGGCTGCAGGACGAAGGCGAGGCCCGCGCGCTGCTGCTCAAGAGCGACCTGCAAAAGGGCCTTACCTTCCTGCGCGAGGACTACGGGGCCGAGTTTGCCTGCCGCGCGAGCGCCGTCTCGCCGCTTGAGGGCGACTTTTCCGCCCTTTCCGCCCGGCTGATGGATCAGCTCAGCCAGCTGCACCAGTACCCGGCCGACGGGCCTGTGCAGGTCTGGCAGGCGCTCAGCGAGAATCAGCAGCAGGCCATGCGCGCGCTCTTCTTCCTGGAGCACGCGCTGCGCAGCGACGATCTGGACGCCTTCCGCAGGGGCGTGCAGGCGCTGGGCAAGCTGCTCGTCGATCGCGAGCCCGCGCCCGCCGCGCCCGAGCCCGCCGAAAGCGGCAGCGACAACCTGATCAGCCGGCAGGTCGTGCAGCTGGTGCAGTCCAGCTACTACGACCCCAACCTGAACGTCTCGGCCATCGCGCAGCGCCTGGGCCGCAACCCGGACGTGGTCTCGCGCGCCTTCCGGCAGACCATGCGCATGGGGCCGCTGGAGTACATCCATTCGGTTCGCATTCACGCCGCAACCGACCTCTTGCGCGACAACCCGGACATGACCGCGTACCGCGTCGCCGAGCTGTGCGGCTACGCCAACATCGACTCCTTCAACCGCGCCTTCAAGCGCGTCACAGGCACCACGCCCGGCCGTTACCGCGCCCAGAGCGAGGACGCGCCGGGCGAATAGGCGCTCCGTTTCCCATGCGGCTCCCGCGCGGAGCCGCTTTTTTCTTTTCCTTCAGGCCGCGCAGACCCTCCGCATCCGCAATTTTGCGGCTCTTATGGGCACACTAATCCTGAACGAACCGCCGAAAGGAGCATGAACCATGAACAAGTATCAGGGAACTCAGACGGAGAAAAACCTGCGCGCGGCCTTTTCCGCCGAATCCGGCGTGCGCAGCCGATACACCTTCTACGCCGGAAGGGCGCAAAAGGAGGGCTTTGAGCAAATCGCCGCGCTGCTCATGCAGATCGCCGAGAACGAGCGGGAGCACGCGAAGCTCTGGCTCACGGAGCTGGACGAGCTGGCCGGCACGGCTGAAAACCTGCGCCACGCCGCCGACGGCGAGCACTACGAGTGGACGGACATGTACAAGGGCTTTGCCGAAACCGCGATCGACGAGGGCTTCCCCGAGCTGGCGCGCCGCTTCAGGCTGGTCGCCGCCATCGAAAAGCAGCACGAGGAGCGATTCCGCACCCTGCTGCGCAATGTGGAGACGGCTCAGGTTTTCGCCAGGAGCGGGATTCGCGCCTGGGAGTGCCGAAACTGCGGCCACCTCGTGCTCGCGGAGCAGGCGCCCGAGCTGTGCGCGGTGTGCGGCTATCCGCAGGGCTATTTCGAGCTGCGCGCGGAAAACTACTGCCGGGAAGCGGGCTCCCGCCACCATCTCCAGTTTTTGCTGAAGTCTATGAGGTTTCCGGACGCAGACCTTGGCCGCTTCAATTTATGGCGGCAGTAAGTGGAACCTCCCCAGTGTCCCGCCCTGCGGCGGCTGCGCCGCCGCAGGGCGGGACACTGGGGAGGGCGGCCTGAACGGCGCACGCCTCCCCAGACCCCACCCACGAGCCTGTCGGCTCGCAGGGAAGCGATTCCCTGAAGGGAATCGCATAGACGGGCGGCTGCGGCCGCCCGGAGGAACGCCCCGCCGCATGGCGCTTCCACGACCGCTATCCGGCCGTCAGCGCACAAACTTCGGTGGGGGTCTGGGGGAGCGCGAAGCGAAGCGGAGCCTCCCCCAGCTAGCCCGAGTCGGCAATGCCGACAGGAGTTTTCCGGGAACTCCCGGAAAACCGCAGAATTCGAGAGCTCTAATTTATGGCTCCCGAATTCGTCGATAGGATGCGCGGCAGCCAATGGAACCGGGCACTGCCCGGCGGCGGCAGCAAGTGGGTGCAGGCTCAGCCTGCCTTGAAGGAGAAATATGATGAAGATTGTGACGTTTAACCTGCGGTGCGACAACGACTACGACGCGGAAAACCGCTGGGCGTTTCGCAAGGGACTGGTGCTGGATAAACTGGACACGGAAAAGCCGGACGCGATCGGTTTTCAGGAGGTGCTGCCGGCGATGGGCGACTTCCTGAAGCGGTGGCTGAGCGAGTACCTGTTCGTGGGCTGCGGACGGGACGCAGACTACGGCGGGGAGAACAACATGATCGGCTTTCGGCGCGACCGGTTTGAACTGATGAGCCTGGAGACCTTCTGGCTGTCCGGCACGCCCGACGTGCCCGGCTCGAGGTATGAAAACCAGTCCGACTGCCCGCGCGTGTGTACGCACGTCATCCTGCGGACGCTGGACACGAACCGGCTGTTTCACCTGTACAACACCCACCTGGATCACGTCTCCGACGAGGCGCGCGTGCTGGGAGCGACTGCGCTGATGGAGCGCATGAAGCGCGACCTCGCGCGGTTTGACCTGCCGGTCATTCTGATGGGCGACATGAACGCCGCGCCGGACAGCGCGCCGATAAAGGTGTTCCTGACGCATCCGGAGGTCAGACTGACCTGCCAGACGCCGGATTTCCCCGCGTCCTGGCACGATTTCGGCCGCAAAATGGAGCAGCCGCAGATCGACTACATCTTTACGAAGGGCTTTGAGGCCGAGCGGGAGCCGGTCGCCTGGAACGACAAACCGTTTGGCAAGTACCTGTCCGATCACGAGGCGCTGTGCGCCTTTCTCAGACTGGAGGACTGAATGAACGATTCTCATACGCTTTCCACGCACCTCGTCATCGGCGAGGTGCTCAAGCCGCAGGGCATTCGCGGCGAGGTCAAGGTGAAGCCTGCGACCCGGAGCGGTTCTATGACCTTGCGTAGGTCTTTTTCGAGAAAAACGGGCAGTACGAGCCGGTTCAGGTGCGCTCCGCCCGGGTGGACAGGAGCGGCGCGTACCTGCTGCTGGAGGGCGTTTCCGACCGCAGTGAGGCCGAAACGCTGCGCGGACAGCTCATCTACATCGACCGCGAGCACGCGGTGCAGCTGCCCGAGGACGCGGAGTTCATCTGCGATTTGATCGGCTGTCACGGCGCGGACGACGAGGGGCGCGACCTGGGCGAGCTGGTGGACGTGATGCAGCCGGGCGGAAACGACGTGTACGTCTTCCGCGGGCCGCTGGGCGAGGTGCTGGTGCCCGCGCTCAGGGACGTGGTGCTGCGCGTGGACGTGCGCGAAAAGCAGATGCTGTTTAAGGCGAAGCGCTTGAACGAGGTGGCTGTCTTTGAAGACTAAGGTGCTGACCATCTTTCCCGAAATGGTGTAGCCGGTGCTCAGAACCAGCATCCTCAGCCGCGCCATCGAGCAGGGCATCCTCCAGGTGGACGTGATCGACATCCGTCCCTATTCCGCGCTCAAGCACAAGAACACCGACGATTACCCCTTCGGCGGCGGAGTCGGCGCGCTGAAGGCCATGGGCGCGAAGATGCCCGAAGAGGAAATGCAGCCGCTGGTAGATGCATGGCGCGCCGCCAATCCCAATATTGTGGCGTTCTGGAGCGCACTGGACCGTGCGGCGAGAACGGTTATTCGCAGGAAAATCTCTGCCCACATAGGAAAAATAGCGCTCTACTGGCAGGACGATAAGATGTTCATGCGCCTGCCCTCCGGCCGAAATCTCTGCTATCAGTCTCCGCATTTCACGGAGAATCGCTTCGGCAGTGACGCCATCGGTTACTATGCGCCCAACGCTGCTGGGCAGATGACCGTGCAGGAGACCTTCGGCGGGAAGCTGGCGGAAAACGCAACGCAGGCCATTGCTCGGGATATCCTGGCTCACGCGCTGCTGACGCTGGAAAAGAACGGCTATCTCGTGGTTTTCCATGTCCACGATGAAGCCGTCATTGAGATGCCCACTGGTCAAGGCTCTCTGGAGGAAGCCTGCAGGCTTATGGCAATTGCGCCGGACTGGGCGGAAGATCTGCCGCTGCGGGCGGATGGATACGAATGCGCTTACTATCAAAAATCATGAATTTACGATTTGTCGAAAAGATTGAGGAGGATGAAGGATAAGACCGCGCCGGAGAAACTGCAGGGCTACTGGATTCTGGAATTGGGCGAGCTGGCTGGACTGAAAAAGATGGACGTGGAAACGGTGAAGGCTTTCATCACCCGACAGGACGATAAGTTCCGGCATTCCTACGGCTACAGCGTGGAGGATCATCCCCGCCAGTGCATCATCGTGGGCAGCACGAACAACGGCGACGGTTTTCTGCGAGACGTAACCGGTAACCGCCGCTTCTGGCCGGTGACCTGCACAGCCAATTCGCCGCATCGTCCGTGGGAAGTGGAGAGCGTCGTACCGCAGCTGTGGGCGGAAGCCTGGCAGCTGTATAAGAACGGCGAGAAGCTGTTCCTGACACCCGAAGAAGAAAAACAGGCGGAGATGGAGCAGACGGCCGCGCTGGAGAGCGACGTCCGCGAGGGCATGATCGCGGAATACCTGAACACACTGCTGCCGGAGGACTGGGATAAGATGGATCTGGCGGAGCGCCGGGGCTTCCTGCGCGGCGATCAGTTCACAGGCGGTAACCGGACAGGGACTATTCAGCGCACGACCGTCTGCGCCGTGGAAATCTGGGCGGAGTGCTTCGGAAAAGACCCTTCCACGATCAAGCGCTCCGATACCTACGACATCTTTGGTATGCTGATGAAAATCGGCGGCTGGGAGAAGTACGACGGCAATAAAACCGGCGCGATGCGCAGGAGCCCCTACGGGCCGCAGCGCTGCTTCGTTCGTAAGGCGTAAGGTACGGCGTTGCGGAGTACGTTACCATCGGAAAAGGAAACAGATTCTCTGTCACCATTTCAGAAGGTAACGGGGCAGGCGACAGCGGAGTTACTGAGCCCATATTATAGAAGAGATTTTCCCTGTTTCCCTGTTACGTTCTTTCTATATGAGTATTTGAAAAAAGAGGGATAAAAGAGAAAATGAGCGCGTATATGCCCGAATGCCTGTACGCGCGCGCGGGAGAACACAACGCAACATTTCAGGATTTGATGCTGTAAGGCTGGGAGTTTTAGGGTAGCGGCATTTTTGCCGTTGATCCTTTTGCTGCCAGCCTTTCTTTTGCCCATTCTCTCCTCCTGATACCTCATGAGCCTGCAAAGTGTGGAATGCTAACGCCAAAGTTTGCTGCCGCATAAG
>CAYFRC010000047.1:0-11162 GCA_964345325.1 uncultured Oscillospiraceae bacterium | reverse complement strand
GTCTCCTCATCCTGTCGAACTCCTGTTCCTTTTTCATACATCAAG
This sequence comes from uncultured Oscillospiraceae bacterium, assembly GCA_964345325.1. Taxonomy (GTDB): domain Bacteria; phylum Bacillota; class Clostridia; order Christensenellales; family Aristaeellaceae; genus CAYFRC01. Next base: position 11,117 of record CAYFRC010000047.1, on the reverse strand, counting down.
CCAAGTATGTTCATAGCATTTGGCTCATTTTGAGCAACAGCCTTCTGTAGCCAGTATAATGCCTTCTGATGGTCAACAGGCAATCCTATCCCTTCAATATAATTATATCCCAAATCTCCCTGTGCATCGGCATTACCCTGTTCCGCCGCTTTTAAGTACCAATACGACGCTTTTTCAGCATCAACTTCCGTGCCTTTCCCATAATCAAAACAGCCGCCCAAGCGATACTGGGCATCGGCATGTCCATATTCCGCTGCGCGACGGAAGAAGATAATCGCTTCATCATAGTCTTCATTGCTATACAGCAGTTCTCCTTTCAGGTAGTCCTCTTTGGCTTCCAAAGCGGTGTAGCGTTGAACTGTCGGCTTTGGTCTCATCTCGTACTCCTCTATCCGCACATTCACGCCATAAGCATAATTTACGCCTCCACCGATGACCTCCGCAAGGATGGCAGAAAAACCACGTGAAGATTGAAGCTTCTCGAAAATCCCATGTGCCAATTCCTTCGACAGGAATCCAAGTTGCCTGCCATCAGGGGCGAAGACAGCAACCGCCCTGCGGTCATAGCGGTTTGAAGGGTCCGGTCTCAATTCCAGTTCCTGCCCAGGCCGAAGTAGCCCCCTGCGAGAAAGATCCGCAATAATGCTTTGGCGATTTTCGGTATTCTCTCCTTCGTTGTTATACGTAACGCCAACGAGCTTGGTATAGAAGCTATTAATCATTACGCGCTCTGACGTTATCGTCTCAACCGTTTGATTCGGAGTCCGTGCAACCTTGTCCATAGGAGCAAAATCAGACACATCGTCATCTGTCAGTGGCTTTTCGAATGCATGCGTATCAATCCAGATAGCAGGGCGCACACCGAACTGGATTGATTTTAAACCAGGTCCATAAAACTCTTCCGTACCCAAAGCATCATACTCACTGTCATATGTCGTCTTCTCAGAGCAAAGAGCATAAGCTGCATGGATTGCGTTGGTCTCTCCGGTACGAAGCCACCAACCCCATATAGGCATATCAATAGAAAACTCGTTCTTGCTTTCAGCATATGGTGTAGCTGCAGCATCCCGTAGCACTTCAAGCAATACGGCTTTTTTCAAATTTTCTTCACTCGCCTCAGCGATGCTCAGAAGAAACACTCTGTCGTTGGTAATTTGATTGGAGTCGGTTTGTCCAACATTCTTCAGAGAAGTATCGTTAAAAAAACAGTATTCCCTATCATCAATAGAAGTAGAAAGAATCGCCCTTCTTTGTTCATCTGTAAAAGCCGCTTCCAAGAAATCATGATTCAGCCATTCCCGAAGGCTACAATGAGCCCAGTCTTCCGTGCCGTAAGGTACGGAAACAAAGCTCTTATAATCCAAAATCAGTTTAGACACCAAGAGTGCTTTCCCTGCACGGATGTCAAGAATCAACCAATCTATCGACTCTTTCTCCTCGGAATAGGTATTTTGCCAGTACTGACCAAGTTGGATTTCGTCACCAACCGCATGCTGACCAAACCCTTTATCATGAAGTGAACGATCGGTCGCGTTCCTTTCGTTTTCTATTTTTTTCAGATCCTCAGCTCTTCGTGCTACTTCTGCCTCGCGCCGTCGTTCTTCCTCTGCTTTCCGAGCCTCTTCGGCTTTTTTGCGCCGTTTCTCTTCAGCCTTTCGCGCTTCTTCTACTATGAGACGTCGCTCGACCTCTTGTTGGAGCTTTTCCTCCGCCTCGGCTCGTAGCCGCTGCTCCTCTTTTATTTTGTCACGCGTGTTAAGCAACTCACAGTCTTTGCAATATCCGCCCTTCGGAGCTATCAATAAAAACCTGTTACACCGCGCGCATCTTGCCATAATCGCAGCCTCCTGTGTTTTCTGTTCCGGTACGAAATCGGAGATATTCTTAAGAGACATCCAGAGTTCTTCCTTCATCGTTTTTGACGCTTTCAATCAGCCTGATTTGCAGCATCATTCATAACACGCCTCATTATATCATTTCCTTCGCTGTTTGTCTCGCTTTTTTGAGATGATTTTTACAATTTCTCAGGGGGAGTAAAATGGACGACTCAAAACAATGCGGCTGGATATAAAACGCCGGCGGAGCATAAAACTCCGCCGGCGCGAAAAGGCATCCATGGCTATCCGTTTTATTCCGAGGGGAAAAAGAATCCCGCGCGGTTTTGGACGATCCGTCCGCAAAAAAGGATATATGGCGTTTTTCGTTTACGCTTCCTGCAGCTTTTCGAGCAGTTCCTCTACGGATTTCCCTTTCGATTCGCTGATCTCGCGCAGCTTTGCAAGGAGAAGCTTATCCTCGCTCGGGTTCGCCTTCGGGGCGAGCCCAAGAAGTTTTTCCAACTTCGCCTCTTCGCGCTGCTGCCTGCCCACGGACTTCGCGAGCGTCTGCCTGCGCTTTTCAAGTGTCGCCTCGTCCTGCGCGATCGCCTCGCGCCGCGCGGCGTTCAGCTTTTCGAGGCGTTCGATTTTCTCGCGGGTCATCGCAACGCGCTCTTCCCTGGACGGATATGGCTTTCGGTCCTTTTTATACATTTAGAAGTATCCCTCCTTTCTGTTTGCATAAACATTATAACCGCAGATGACACAAACGTCAACACGCAGGAAAACAATATCTCAAAAATAACAAAGAACCTGCGGGTTTTCGCTTGTCGGGTTGCGACATGCACAAAAACCGAATGTGAAGTACTTACGGCATCGCCGCAGCGCTTTCGCAAAGCCCGGCGATTTCATATTGTCTGTTGCCCATTTCGCGGCGCATATTCTCCTGATCCGGCAAACTTGAACAGAGAACGGAGAGTTTGCCCTCTATGCAGACATCCGCGCATTTCGCCGGCACGACGACCGTCTCCCCGGGCAAAAGCTCCATGCGCCCGTCCGCCCAGGAGAGCGTGCACCGCCCCATAGCCGTCAAAAAGCGCATGCGCCCCGCATCGATCGGCATTTTCCCCGATACGTTGAGCCGCCACAGCTCAAAATTTTTGTCGCTGATATAGGCGGTTCGGCTTCCGCCCGCGCACAAGACGGTCGCGCCGTGCAGCACGCGCGCCTCGAGGGACGGGCGGCTCACGTTGAGCGCGTCCTCTGTATGCAATTCCCTGCCGCGCCCCCAGTCGTAAAAGCGATACGTCACATCGGAAGACTGCTGGATTTCGTACACCAACAGCCCGCCGCCCAGCGCGTGCACCATGCCGTACGGGATGTAGAGCACATCGCCCGGGACGACCTTGACCCAGTTCAGCATTTCCTCGAGCCGTCCGCCCTCGACCGCATCGCGAAGGGGTGCATCGTTTTTCACGCCGAAGACGATCTTCGCATCCTTCGGCGCGGAGAGGATCACCCACGCCTCGGTCTTTCCGAGCTTTCCGTGCCGCCGCATCGCGTATTCGTCATTTGGATGCACCTGCACGGAGAGCATATCCCGCGCGTCGAGCAGCTTCAAAAGCAGCGGAAACACGGCGTTGTCCTTTTGCCCGGTGAGCGCTTCGCCCGAGAGTTCGATCATCTCCGAAAGCGTCTTTCCGGCGTATTCGCCGTTTGCAACGACGCTTTCCCTGCCGGAAAGCGCGGACACCTCGAGGCTTTCGCCCGTCAGGTCATCGGGAATGTCTTTCCCGAATACGTCGCGAAGCTGCGAGCCGCCCCACGGGGTTTCATTGCCATGCCGATAATATGGAAGCATTTTCAGCGGATACACTACAATCCCCTCCCGCAAATGTTGAAATATCTATTGCGTATTGTACCCGCATCGCCCCTTTCTTGTCAAGCGGGGAAAGGCTTGCGCGGTTAAATGTCTGTGCGGTCGGTTGTCGGCGCGTGGGGCGCGCTGCTATACTCGGGCGAAGGGAGGGGATGCGTACGGAGATCATGCGGACGCTGCTCGGCGGAAGGCCCGAAAACGGCGGCGACATCGTCAGGCGGCTTCGGGCGATGGGCATAGACGGCACAGAGGAGGAGCTCGCGACGAACGCGAACCTGCTCGGCCTCACGCTCATGGACAGGGGGCTTGCGGGCGACATCCGGGCGATCAAGATGGCGTTTGAGATGGCGGAAGGGGGAGAAGATCGGGATGCGGAGGACGCGCCGACGATCGTGACGGAGGAATAACGCGCGCACGGGGTGCTTTCGCTTTGGCGGGAGCGCCCTTTTTTATCGCGCAAACGTCGTGGCGGCCTTTACCCCGAAGACGCGCTCCAAGGCGTAGCGCGTCGCGTCGATGGTGTGGTTGTCGCGGTCGGGAAAGGCGGGCAGGAACGCGCCGAGGCGATCCTTCTCGTATTCGTAGAGGGAAAACTCCCGCGCGATAATGGGCGTTCGCTCCGGGTCGATCGCGATGCGGCGCACTTCCTGCAGCCTCCGCATGCCGTGCTCCACGCTGCCCGCGCCCTTTTTCGCCGCGAACGCGCGGATGCCGCGCCTTTTCAGTTCCATGATCATGCGGGGTTCGGCGCAGTCGCAGGCGACGAGGTTCGCCCCCGCCAGTTCCTTTACGCGCCGGCACAGCGTTTCGGTTTCCGTACCGGTGGCGACGTATTCGCTTACGGCGTACAGCGCATCCGCCTTTTTGTCGTAGTGCCAGAGCACGAACGCATCGGGGTCCGTCGCGAAGCCGAAATCGAGCCCGGCGTACAGCCTGTCGAACCGCGAGACTTCCTCTTTCGAAAGGCTTTTCAGGTCGAGGTTGGAAAACACCTGCCCGCCAAGCCCCGTGCATTCGCCTAAGTATTCGTTTCTGTACGCATCGGGATTGTGCGCCTTCAGCTCCTCCGCGCGCGCGAGGAAATCCGCGCCGAGCCACGCTGCGGAGACGTCCAGATACGTGGTCTTCACCGCCATGCGGTAGGGTACGGGTCGCAGCTGCTCCGCATTCACCCAGCTCTGCCGTTGGCGCGGGGGATTGTAGCTCATAAAGACGAAGGAATCCCCGTGCCCGCGCAAGACGCTCTGCTGGATCGAGCGGATGTCCTCCATGCAGCGGAACTCGGAAAGCTCTTCAAACCACAGGAATCGGAAAAAGCCCTTTTTCAGCTTGATGGACTTGAGCTTCAGCGGGTCGTCCGCGCCGCGAAAGAGGATGCGCTGCCCCGTGGGCAGGTACACGATTTCGAGCGGCACCTTCCTCGCCTCGAAATACCGCGCGAGCCCCATCTTCCCGATCGCCCAGAGGATCTGCGCGTACACGCTGTCGCGCAGCGTATTGGCGAAGCGGCGAAAGCAGATGGCATTATAGGATGGGTCTTTGAGCAATCCCAGGACGATTTCGAGGGAGATGAAGCTGCTCTTGGTCGAGCCGCGCCCGCCGTAGAGCCAATACTCCCTGTGCGGCGCGGCGCTCGCGAGGTCTTTGTGGACGGGGTCGAACGCGCGGATGTGCAAATCCTTAAAGCGGATGATTGCCATGGTGTGTTCTCCTTTCGGTCGGAAAATGCGCGAAGGGAAAGGCGCAATCCGTCACGCCTGCCTCAGATAATAGTCCTTCTTCGTCTTTCGCATCTGCGCCTGCGCGGCGCAAAAGGCGATGCGGATGTCCTCGGGCATGGGCATCTGCGCGTAAAAGAAGGCGATGCGCTCGGCGTAGATGTGCCGTCTGTTGCAATAGACGTAGCGCACCGCGCCGCAGCCGATCTGATACGCCACGTAGTCCCTGTCGAGCCAGAGCCGCCCGCGCGCGTTGTCAAAGAAGATGGGCAGCGCGGGGTATTCCGTTTCCGGAAGGGAACCTTCCGCAGCGTTTTGAAAGAAATCGCGCAGCTCTTCGGGCGGAACGCGCAGGAGATGCCTCTGCGCGGTTTCGCGCGCGAGGGAAAAAATGTCGTCCGGAGAAAGCATTGTGCACCTCTTTCCCCGCCTTGACAAGCGCCAAGGCGGATGGTATATTGTGCCTGTATTGTAGGGGCAATGCTTTCTGTGCAACAAGGAAGGGACGATCTGTATATCGTCTGTGCGAATCTGTAAATATGGGGGCAAAGAAAATGACGCTATGTTTCGGCGTATTTGCGCACGTGCTCAGGCTCTGCAAGCGCGGCGCGGTGACGGCGACGGCGCTCGTGGAGAAGATTATCAATACCATTACGGTGCTCTCGCCCGCAGACCTTTCGGAGAACCGATATTACGCATACCACATCCTGTCCTGCTCGTGGAACCTTTCAAACGGCGAAAAGAGCGAGGAATCCAACCGCGTCACCAACATCGCGAAGGAAGCGCCCACGGCGCGCAGGGAGGACGTCGCCGCGCGGCTTAAGGAAACCGTGCTGCCGCTCCTCGATGCGGATCGCTATGGGGAAATCGTATCTTCGCTCATGGACATCGTGCGGCGGGATGAGAGCATCGGCTACGCGCGCAAAAACGAATTCGTGCGCTTTAACGACCTGCCCAAGGAGGCGTTTCTGCGGACGGAAACGGTCGAACTTTCGCACTTTCTCGCGGGGCTTTTGCTCTACGCGGTCAACGCCACGGAAAACCGCGAGGGCGCCTCGTGCGTCAAGGAGATCGACCGGGACTTCCTCGCCCAGTGCGCCGCAGGGGATTTTGCGCGGCGCATCCTCGTGGGGGACGCGCGCGGAGACGAAGCCGTTCGCGCGTACCTTCGGCGCGTACAGAGCGAGGTCACCCGCGTGAAGACGCTCATCTACAAGACGGAGCCGGCGCAGCTTACGGATTTTTATGTGCCCGGCGACATCGCGCAGCGGGATACGGGGCGCATCTGGCGCTCTCTCGACGCGCAGGGGCTGTTCACGCTTCCGAAGCAGAGCGTGCTCGTCGGAACCGGCGGCATCGGAAAGAGCTGTATGCTGCGGTATATGGCGCTCCTGTTCTGCGACGCTTATGCGGATAGGGGCATCCTGCCGCTTTTCGCGGAACTGCGCGACTACGCGGGCGAGCCGCTCGAGGAATACATCCTGCGGGAGACCGCGCCGGAGCTTTCGGCGGACGAGCTCAAAGAGCGCCTCGAAAATGGGACGTGCGCGCTCCTGTTTGACGCGCTGGACGAGATTCATTCCGCGCATCAGGCGTCGTTCGCGAAGGAGCTTGCCAGGCTCTTGCGCGGCGCGCCGGAGATACGGTGCGTCATTTCCTCGCGCCCCATGCGCTCCGTCGCGTCCATGCGGCTCTTCACGGAGCTCGCGCTGCTCCCGTTTTCCAAGCGGCAGTCCGTCAAAATGATCCGCATGACGGAATACCCCGGCGGCGACAAAAAGCTCAAAGAGCGCTTCCTCAAGGAACTCAATGGGACGCTATACGATTCGCACAAGCCGTTTGCGGAAAACCCGCTCCTTCTGACGATCATGTTCATCACCTTTGAAACCTGCGCGAAGGTGCCGCAGGAGACGCACAAATTCTTCGAGGAGGCGTACGACGCGCTCTCCGTGCGGCACGACCAGATCAAGGGCTATCACGACAGGCCCTTTCGGACCGGCCTCGGCGCAAGGCAGCTCGCCGCGTGCATCGGGCTTTTCTGCGCGTTCGCATACGGGGAGCAGAAGGCGGACTTTTCGGACGCGGACTGCGAGCGCTACCACGCCCTGATCCGTGCGCGCAGGCAGGAGATTCAAGGCGGATTCGAGGATTTTCTGCACGATATGACGGCAAACCTCTGCCTGATGTACCGCGAAGGGCAGAAATACCGCTTTTTGCACCGCTCGTTTCAGGAGTATTTCGCGGCGGCGTGCTTCGCATCGCAGATGGAAAAGGGGTTGGAGAGCGTGCGCAAGATGATGCTCGCGCGTCCCGCGTACATGCTGTTTACGGACCAGGTGCTGCTGTTTCTGCGGCAGATCGATGCGGAAAAGGTCGAACGGTACCTGTTTTTGCCGACGCTGAAGGAGATGCTGCCCGATTACGAAACGTTTTTGTGTTCGGCGTACCCATTTTTCACCTACGCGATCGGAGAGACGGCGGAATACGCGCCGACGGAAGCGGGCAGTTATCTCTACGCCTTTTTGCGGCGGGAATATATGGAGGAGGAAATCGTACTTTCGGGCTTTCCGATGTGCGAACGGCTCATCGAGGAGGCGTTTGTGCGGGATGCGGACGGAAACATCGCGCCCGCGTTTGAAGGGGAGGAGAATGGGCAGCCCGTCGGGTGGGTGCTCTCCTCCAAGATGCGGGACATTTTCGACGAGCCGGAGGCATTTTCGGATGTCATCGGCGCGCTGAAGAGCCCCGCCTGCCCCCTCATGCGGGAATACGAAGCGGTGCGCGCATATAGAGAGCGTCTCGAACGGGCGCACAGGGAAAGCGGCGGGCACGCGGATTTTCGGGACATCCGCTGACCGCGCGGCATATGGATAGGCATACAAAGGGGCAGTTGCACAATTTGCAACCGCCCCTTCGTCGCCGATTCATCATCGTCTCCGTCTCTCTGCGCTTTTATACGGAAACGGCATGAGGTCACTTTTTTTACCAAACAATCCACTGTCCCGCTTTAGAAACTTCCGGCCAAATTTCCCTGCCTACCGCAAATGCCAAAAGCAAGGCCGTGCCGATGCTTCCCAAAATAAGGAACGCTCTGTCTGTCTTCTCGCCCATTCTTTTATCGATTGCGCGATAGAAGGTAATCCCCGCCGTTCCACCTAAGGTGTTGCTGACAAGGTCGGTAATGTCGCTGGTGCCAAGCGCCAAAATATATTGAGCCACTTCAAACAACAGACTGAGTAGAAAAACAAACAGCACGGGCTTAAACCAAGCGAATTTCTTCTCCTTATCCTTCAGGAGCATACCCAGGTAGACTCCGACAGGCGCGAAGGCGAAAAAATTGAGCAGCGTTTCTCGGGCTTTCAGCGCGGGAACCAGGTTGATGTTCCGGAATTCGGGTAAGAAAAGAACCTGCAGGGTGTGGATGCTCCCCTTGAAAAGAATCATCCAGATCAGGATCAGCAAATACAGGGCAAGCAGGATTGCAGCACAGAGTTTTTTCTTCTGCATCGTTTTTCCCTCCCTTTATATGGAAAAAAACGAGGATTCCTTTGTTTCAATGCTGGATAGAATAGTCAGAGCACTACAGCGTGGTTCTAAAAGCATACCCGCATGCATTATGCGAGAAGTATGCGAATGCCTGCCAAATGGGCAAAAGCCAAAAAAGCGATCAGCCGGTTTGTCATACCGGGTAGCGACTTATCCGCTGTCTGCCACGGCCCGTAACGTTCCGGCATATCACGCCAGGCGCTCCACTTTGGGCAATCCGGAAGATTCCCGTTCAGAATGTCCCGTGATGCCTTTCTCGGTCGTTCCAATGTTCCTGCCTGTCGCTCCGGAAAATACTTCTCGATCCATGCCCATTCCTCGTCTATAATCTCATAGCATCGAATACTCCTCTGCATTTTCTACACATCGCTATGTATTATTCGACGCTATTTTATAAATTCCTCCTTGGTTTTGCAGCTATCTTCACCTGTATCGAGAATCCATGCGTTTAGAAATATACTCTAAAAGAGGCGTCGTTTTCGTCAGCTCGACAAAGTTCTTTTGACAGCACACCGACCGTCAGATGAGCTTGAATTGTTTCCATTTGCCGCTGCGCCAGCGCCATATGTTCAAAGCTCCTTTGATACACCAGTCCATGCCCATTGCCAGCGCGATTCCTATTACTCCCAATCCCATCCAAAGGCCAAGCGCAAAGGACAGCAGTGTTCTGCAAACCACGGTTGCAAATATGGAAGACCACATCGCAAACTTCGCATCGCCCGCTGCGCGAAGTCCCGCAGAAAGAGGCATCGAAAACGGCTGTACAAATGCGGCGAAGCAGTTATGGATCAGAACGATGCTCCACACCAAATGCTTGGTTTCCGCAGTGATGCTGTACAGGGGAAGCAATGCCGGCGTCACGATCAGCACAAGTGCGTTCCATAAAAACGCAAGCAGAAGTGACAATCTGGTCAGTTTGTGCATATACCATTCCGCCGCTTCTACATCATGCGCCCCCATGCATTGCCCGATTACCGTTGTGAACACCGGACTCATGGACACGCACATACACGCCGCAAGAGACCACAATGTCTGCCCGATTCCGTTCGCAGCGATCTGCGAAGTACCGAATGTAGCAATCAACGCGCCGAGAATTACCTTCGCCAGCTGAAACAGGCTGTTTTCGACAGCCGTGGGTATCGCGATGCCGGCAATCCTCCGGCGCATACTACCGTCTGCTTTCAGCACGTTCTTCAGCTTCAGCACAACACTGTTCTTCGGATTCGTACAGAGTATCGTCATGACGATTGCAGCAAAATACCACGATATGGTCGTTGGCCATGCCACGCCCGCTGCGCCTGCGTGAAGCATAAAGACGCCGACAGCATTGCCGATCACATTCAATAGATTCATAGCGAGAGAAACATACATTGTGGTGCGGGTGCGCCCCATGGAGCGGTACAGCGCCGCTCCCGCGTTATAGAGGGCGTTGGCCGGAAATGACAGCGTGACAATCCACAGGTAGGTGCGGCAAGCGGCCATGACATCCCGATCCACGGTGGGATATAACTTTGCCAGTATGCTATTCCCCAGCAGCAACATGACGCACACACAAACCAGCGACACGATACCCGCCAGCCGATAAACCTGCCCCGCCGCGCAATCCGCGCCATCCCGATTGCCGCTTCCGATATATTGCGAAACGATAACCGCGCCTCCGGTGGCAATTGCGGTGAATAGGTATATAAAGATCGTGTACAGCATCGTGTCCAATGAGACGCCGGACACCGTAGCCTCTCCCGCATAGCTGACCATCAGCGTATCCGCAATGCCTACTACCATTTGCAGCAATTGCTCAATCAGCAGGGGAATAATCATTGCTTTCAAGGCGCTGTCAGTAAACAACTGCCGTGACTCCGATAGAATGGGTTTTGGATTGATAATGCGCTCAAGCATGAAAGATTCCCTCGCAATCTACACATCACTATATAGTATTCGCGGCTTTTTCATAAACTCTTTTGGGGGTATACGTTTGGAAACATAGTTTGATAAAGCGCCACATGCAACGGAACCTTTAGGTTAAAAATATTGTCAATTCGGCCTTTGGCTGCCATTGTATCGGAAACGGGCAGATATGTCAAGGGGCAGTCATATATCCATACAACTGCCCCTTTTTATGGCACCTCCATGGGGACTCGAACCCCAGTTTTCGCCGTG
>CAYFRC010000046.1:7669-11193 GCA_964345325.1 uncultured Oscillospiraceae bacterium | reverse complement strand
GCGCAGGCGGGAAAACCCGCCCGCGCCGCAAATCCGCTATTAGCCCAGCACCCTGCAGGCGAGTTCGGGGTAGATCGTCCGAAACCCGTACAGCACGTCCATGGAATAGTTGCTGCGCTTGTACTTCTGGTCGTACCCCTTCGTCACGCGCAGCGAAATGCCGTTGAAATTCGTGACGTAGCTCATCACGCCCTCCCCGTCGGGGTTGTAGAGCGGCCGCGTCACAAACGCGAACGCCAGCGGATGGAACGCAAGGTTCTGCGTGCCGCCGGAAACGACCGTAAGCGCGGCGTTTGCGGGGGCAGTCACCGCTTCGTTGAGCTTGATCGTCACCATGTTCGAGGATGCGGCAGCTTCCTCCGTGCACACGTAGTGCCTGCCGCCCAATACGACGATATCGCCCGCAAGCACCTTCCCCGTGAGCGTGCCGCCGGATGCGGCGTTTGACACCGCGACGACGGAGGACGCCTCCGCCACGGCGTCTTTCACCTTCAGCCCCGTCGCGCCCGTGCCGCCCCACGTGAGGTTTCCGGAGGCGACCGTCTTCACGCCCTGCGCCATGTAGTTGTCCAGCCCCATCACGCGGCCGATCGAGCCCTCGCGCAGCGCAGCGGTCTTGCCCGACTTTTCCGCGTTGACGATCGCGGGAATCTGCGTGAACGCTGCGTCCGCCTCGGGGTCCCACACCGCAACGCGCCCGACGGTGGGCACCTTCTGCCTGTTGAGCTGCCTGCGCGCGTTCGCGAGGTCGGACAATGCATTCGGCGTCGTCCCCGCCGTGCCGACGAAGGTCGGGATGTCCCTATACAGCTCCAGCCCGTCCGCATTGATCTTTTCCGCCAGCGCCGCCGCGGCGGGCTCGATGAAAACGCGGTTCAGGTCGTCGATGTTCACCGCCGTCTCCACCGCGCTCGCGGACACGTCCACCGTCGCGAGCTTGTCCAGCGTCACCGAGACCGCCGTTTCCTCCATGTCGCCGTAGGAGACGCCGCTCTCCTCGTCGAACTCCGCCGCCGTGAGGTTCACGGGCTTGCGGATGCGGATCGTATCTCCGTGGCTCGCGAACGTCTTGGAATAGTCCCTGTACACGAGGTTCGGAAACACCAGGTTCTCGATCAGCCTCGGCAGCGCCTTGCGCGCGATGTCCTGCAACGTCAAAAACGTATTTCCCATGCAGTATCCTCCTTCATTCCGTTAAAACGCCAATCCTCTCATCGCAGCGTCGCGGCGTAATACTCCTCGTCCGTCATGTCCGCGAAATCCTTCTTCGCGCCGCCCGTGCGAAGAGGCACGATGCCGTCCTTCAGCCGCGAATCCACGCCCTGCTGCACCGCCTCGCGAAACAGCCGCTCCACCCTGTCGATAGACATACTGCACGTCTGCCTGTCGGCGTAGTCCAGCATGTCGCAGAGCCCCTTGGGCAGCCCGCGCCTTTCCAGATCCGCGCCCGCCTCCTGCCGCAGCTCGCGCCGCAGCACCTCTGCCTCCCGCTTCTTGAGCGCCTCCTCCCGCTCCGAAAGGATGTCCGCCTTCTCGTCCATTCTATCCCTCCTTCTTTTGGTCCCCGCGCGTTCGCGGTGCGGTTAGTATACCCCGCATACGGCTTTTTCCCGAACCGACCGCACAAAGAATTAACCTTTCGCTTCTTCGGCGGGCGGAAGCGCGGATGTGAAGCACACGCAAATGTCGCGCGCGTCCGGCAGGCGATACCCGCGCAGCGAATAGTACTGCAGCATCAGCTTCAGCCGCGCGCGCAGCCCCTCCTCGAACCACTGCCGCTTCACCGCCGTGAGCTGCTCCAGCCCCCACAGCTTGTAGCGCATCGCGACGCCGCTCGCGTTCTGCGCGAAGTGCTCGTCCGAAAGGTCGGGCACCATCGAAAAGCGGTGGATGTCCTCCGCCAGCGCGTCGCGCAGGATCTGGTTGCCCTTCTCGTCCATCTGGTTGTGCAGGTAGTTCGCGCCCGCGCCCGTGTCCGGCAGGCATATCGCCTTGTCCTCACGCAACTGCCGCCACGGCTCCCTGCCGCGCGCGTCCGTTTCGAGCGTACAGCCCGTGAGCACGAGCAGCGCGTCCACAAACTGGTCCTTGTCGTTCATGCGGTCGCTCTGCAGCCTGTCGTATGCGTCGATCAGGGGGATTACCCACTCGAAATCGCCCTTTTCGTGCTCGTCGTTCCAATATTCCACGAGCGGCACCCCGCCGAAGAAGTGCGGGCTGATGTCCTCCAAAACGAATTCCGACGCGGATACGGAATCCGCGCGCAGCCGCATGACGGCGCTCTCCCCCATCACCCACATCCGCACGCCCTCCTGCGCCCCCGATGCCGTGCGGATCGGCGCGATGTACACCCCGAAGAGCGGCTCCATGTCGTAGGTGTCGTCGTAAACGACAAACGCCTGCCTCGGGTCGAGCGACGTCGCATGCGGCGTGCCGTCCGCGTCCAGATGCACGTACTCCACCCCGCGCCCGAAGATCGACGCGGATTTCGCGTTCTCCGCATCCACCGATGCCATGTTGCCGCGCCGATACGCCTGCATCACCTCGGAAAACGCCTCGCTCTCCGCTTCCTCTCGATACGTCACGCCGTTCCCCACCATGTACCCCGTCGCCACCGCCACGATGTAGCGCGCGAAGGGATGCGCGATGCGGTTGTTCGGCAACCCCTCCGGGCGCGCGCGGCGCAGAATCGCGTTCTTCCCCTCATATACGCGCGCAAGCATGTCGAGCCTCGGCACGCTCTCCATGTGCTCCTCGAGCGCGCCCCGAAGCATTTCGATGGGCGGCAGCCCGTCCGCATTCAGAAGCTCCCTGCTCCTTGCAATCATCTTCTCGCCTCCCGTTCGTTTTTCCGCCCAAAGTATAGCACCCGCGCCCCCGTTTCCCTAACCGACCGCACGCCGTTTTAACATTCGCATTTTCTCCAAAAAGAAAAGACCGCCGCGCCCCAAAGGGGGCGCGGCGGCGAAACGAACGGTCTATTCCAAGGTCGAGGCGATTTTTTCGAGGTTTGCGATGATGGGGATGCGCTGGGGGCAGCGCGCTTCGCACGCGCCGCAGCGCAGGCATTCGGATGCCTTCGGATGCTCCCGCGTCATGCGGGCGTAGTCCGCCTTTGCCCCTTCTAGGTTCTCGTAGCGCAGGAAGCGGTTGTACAGCCCAAACATGCGCGGGATGCCGATGTGCTGCGGGCAGTCCTCCATGCAGTACCTGCAATCCGTGCAGGGGATGGACGGCTGACTGCGAAGGATGGAGACGACCCTGTCGATCGCGCCCATTTCCTTATACGAAAGCGGCTCGAAATCGCGCATGGTCTTGATGTTGTCCGCCATCTGCCCGTCGTCGGACATGCCGCTCAAAACGGTAATCAGCCCGTCGAGCGATGCCGCGAAGCGAAGCGCCCAAGATGCGACGGAAGCGTCCGCGCGCAGCGCATGCAGCTCTTTCGCCGCGCTCTCGGGCAGCGCCGCGAGTGTTCCGCCCTTGACAGGCTCCATGATGATTACGCTCCGGCCGTACTTGCG